>DATCXX010000298.1:0-2337 GCA_036565615.1 Gemmatimonadales bacterium
CGGAATCGATCCCCCTTCTCCAGGATGGGAAGCCCGAAGTGCTCGACCCCACCAAGGCCGGGTGCGCGATCAAATCGGTGGAGGCGCTGCTGCCGGCATCGGCGGGCGCGGAACCCGGGCATCTCCTGGTGAGCGCGAACCCTCTCTACACTGTGGATGGGGAAGCGCTCGGCTGTGTCATCACCATGGTGGACATCACCCGCCTCAAGGCGGCCGAAACGGCCCTGAAGGAAGCCGACCGCCGGAAGGACGAGTTCCTGGCCGTGCTCTCGCACGAGCTACGCAATTCGCTGGCCCCGGTCCGCAACGCGGTAGGTATCCTGAAGCTCCGTTCCCCCGACCTGCCCGAGCTCCGCTCGGCCCAGGAAATCATCGAGCGCCAGGTGCGTCAGATGACCCGGCTGATCGACGACCTGCTCGATGTCTCCAGGATCACCCGGGACCAGCTCGAGCTGCGCCGGGAGCAGGTCGAGCTGGCGCAGGTCCTCCGGGAAGCGATCGAGATCAGCCGGCCCCTGATCACCCAGGACGGCCACGACTTGGATGTGTCGCTGCCTCCCGACCCGGTGCTGCTGCATGCCGACGGCGCCCGCCTGGCCCAGGTGTTCGCCAACCTGCTCAACAACGCGGCCAGGTACACCCCTGCGGGTGGCCGGATCGCGCTGTGCGCCTGGTGCGAGGAGTCCGATGTGGTGGTCTCGGTGCGTGACAACGGCGTAGGCATTGATCCCGAAATGCTGCCCCAGGTGTTCGAGATGTTTCTCCAGGTGGACCGCTCCCAGGGAAGAAGTCGGGGCGGGCTCGGCATCGGCCTCACTTTGGTCAAACGGCTGGTCACCATGCACAACGGGACCATCGAGGCGAAGAGCGACGGGCTGGGTGCCGGCAGCGAGTTCCTGGTCCGGCTGCCAGCGCTCCGGTAGCCGGGAGTTGCATGCCCGGGTCGCTGCGGCTAAGTTTCATGGCTCGCAACGACTTACGGAGTTGATCACGTGAAGCCCAATCTGCATCCCATGTACCGCACCATCGAAGCCGTGTGCGCGTGCGGGAACAAGTTCGAGACCCGGACCACCGCCGCTTCGATCCACGTCGAAGTCTGCAATGCCTGCCACCCGTACTTCACCGGCAAGCAGCGGCTCAGGGACACGGCGGGTCGGGTGGACCGCTTCCGCCGCAAGTACGGCTCGGAGCAGGCTCCTCCCGCCGCGCAGTAAACCGTGGAGGCCAGACTCCGCCAGGCGCTCGCGCGGGCGGAGGAGGTCTCCGCGGCGCTGTCCGACCCGGCGGTGGCCCGGGACTCGGATCGGCTCACCGCGCTGGGCCGTGAGCACGCCCGCCTGGTTCCCATCGTCCGTGCCGCTGAGCGGCTCTCCCGTCTCCGCAGTGACCTGACCCAGGCCCGCGAGCTGGCCGGCGAGGCCGATCCCGAAATGGCCGCCCTGGTCAAGGCCGATCTGGACCGTCTCCCTTCGGAAATCGGCGCCCTGGAGCAGGAGCTCGAGGACCTGCTGGTTCCCCGCGATCCGCTGGAAGACCGCGACGCCATCGTCGAGATCCGGGCCGGAACCGGGGGAGACGAGGCCGCCCTCTTTGCCGCCGACCTGCTCCGGATGTACACCCGCTTCGCCGAGCGGCGGGGACTCAAGGTCGAGCCGCTTACGGTAAGCGACGCCACCCTGGGCGGGGTGAAGGAAGCGATCGTCGCGATCCGGGGCGAGGACGCCTATGGCCTCTTCCGCCGGGAGTCCGGCGTCCACCGGGTGCAGCGGGTTCCCGAAACCGAATCGCAGGGACGGATCCACACCTCCGCCGCGACGGTGGCGGTGCTGCCCGAAGCCCAGGAAATGGATGTGAAGATCGAGCCCCAGGATCTCCGCATCGATGTGTTCCGTTCCGGGGGGCCGGGGGGGCAGAGCGTCAACACCACCGACAGCGCGGTGCGGATCACCCATCTTCCCACCGGCACGGTGGTCCAGCAGCAGGATCAGAAATCCCAGCTCCAGAACAAGATCAAGGCGATGTCGGTGCTTCGCTCCCGCATTCTCGACAAGATGATCGCCGACCAGGAGGCGGCCCGCTCCCGGGACCGGAAGGCGATGGTCGGCACCGGCGACCGCTCCGCCAAGATCCGCACCTACAACTATCCCCAGAGCCGGGTCACCGATCACCGGATCGGGCTCTCGGTGCACAATCTTCCCGCCATCATGGACGGCGACCTCGAGGAAATCGTGAAGGCACTCCGGTTGGCCAGCCGGCAGGAAGCCCGTGAGCTCTGAGGGCGCGGCGGCGATCGGCAGCCTGCTCGACGCGGCGGCCGACCGGCTGCGCGCGGCCGGC
>DATCXX010000317.1:0-13553 GCA_036565615.1 Gemmatimonadales bacterium
GGCTGCTCTTCATGTCCAACCGGGAGGGCGCCCGGGACGTGTACGTCGTGCGGCTGGACAACCGGGGAGCGCCGGATGGCGCGCCCATCCGTCTGTCAACAGGCCTGGATGCCTTCTCCCTGTCGGTTTCGGCCGACGGTGCCACGCTCGCCTACGACAGGTTTCTCTTTCGACGCAACATCTTTTCCCTGCCCATTCCCCGAAGCGGCAGTGTCTCGATTCGTGAAGCGCGGCCGGTGACCTCCGCCAATCAGATCGTGGAGGGTCTCGGCATCTCGAGGGATGGCCGATGGCTCGCCTTCGACTCCAACCTCGATGGCATCCAGCAGATTTATCTCATTCCGGCCGAGGGCGGAGAGCCGCGGCGCCTGACCAGCGACCCGGTAGGAGCCTTCGCTCCCGATTTCTCGCCCGACGGTCGTGAGATTGCCTTTCACTCCCAGCGGAACGCGACCCGTGATATTTACGTGGTACGTGTCGACGGAACCGGCGAGCAGCGGCTGACCAGCGATACATCCGAGTCGTTCCAACCCGCGTTCTCGCCCGATGGGCTGCACCTGGCCTATCTCAACACCCCTCCCCACGGGGTTTTCCTCCTGCGACGGGACAGCATCGGCGGCGCGTGGCGGCAGGCAGGGAGCGTCGTGTCCGAAGGCGGCGTCCCCCGCTGGTCCCCGGACGGAACCCGGCTGGTCCTGGCCGGGAGCCGAGGCATCCACATTGTCACCCTGACCGGCACCAGGCGGGCGGTGTTCCAGGGGAAAGACGGCACCCCGCGCGCTGGTCGGTGGCCCGAGTGGTCACCGGACGGCAGCACGATCTACTTCCGCGCGAACTCACCGGAAGGTGAAGATGGGCTGTACGCGATTCCGGCAGCCGGTGGACGAGCGCAACTGGTGGTTCGATTCGACGATCCGGGCGCCAGGGTCGGCGGACCCGCCGTCAGCATCGGCAATGGACGGTTCTACTTTGCGGTGGCGCAGCTGGAGAGCGATATCTTCACGATGCGTCTGGTACGCCCCCGCTCAGGCGGAACGAAAGAATAGTGATACCTTAGAGCGAAGTCCCCTCCCTCTCCCGGAGTGAATCTCAGGTGCTTCGTCAGAGTCCCAAATCGCAGACCAGCTACGACGTGATCGTGGTCGGCTCCGGCGCCGGGGGCGGGATGGCGGCCTACCAGCTGGCCGTCGCCGGCCTCAAGGTGCTGGTGCTCGAGGCCGGCCGGAATTACGACCCGGTGCGCGAGACCCCGATGTTCAAGCTCCCCCGGGAAGCTCCGCTCCGGGGAGGCGGAACCCGCGACAAGCCGTTCGGCTTCTACGACGCGACGGTGGACGGCGGGTGGGAAGTGCCGGGCGAGCCCTACACCCAGGCGCCGGGCACCGAGTTCCGCTGGTGGCGGTCCCGGATGCTGGGTGGCCGCACCAACCACTGGGGCCGGATTTCCCTGCGCCAGGGCCCCTACGACTTCAAGCCCAAGACCCGGGACGGACTGGGGGCCGACTGGCCGATCAGCTACGAGGACCTGGCGCCCTATTACGACAAAACCGAGCTGCTGATCGGGGTGTACGGCGGAGACGATGACCTGGAGAATACCCCCGGCTCTCCGCCCGGGGTGCTCCAGCCCGCCCCGGCTCCACGGGCCACCGAGCTGCTCGCGAAGAAGGCCTGCACTCCGCTCAATATCCCGGTCATTCCGGCGCACCTCGCCATCATGACCACGCGCCAGGATGCCGCCACGCTCCCGGAGCGGCTCCACCCCGGGAACCGGCTGGCCCAGCGGGTGCTGGCCCAGTCGATGCGCAGCCGGCAGGCGTGCTTCTGGGCCACGCCGTGCGGATGGGGTTGTTCGATCAAGGCCAACTTCCAGTCGACCACGGTGCTGCTCCCGCCGGCGCTCGCCACCGGGAATTGCGACATCGTCGCCGACGCGATGGTGCGGGAGGTAACCCTCGACAAGGCGGGACGCGCCAACGGGGTGAGCTACGTGGACAAGCTGACCCGGCGCGACCGGCACGTGAGCGGCAAGGTGGTGGTCCTCGCGGCCAGCGCCTGCGAAACCGCGCGGATCCTGCTCAACTCGAAGAGCGCCTCCCACCCGAACGGGCTCTCCAACAGCAGCGGGCTGGTGGGCAAGTACCTGATGGACACCGTCGGGGCGGGACTCCAGGGCCAGATCCCCGCGCTGGAGAACTGTCCTCCCCACAACACCGACGGCGCCTCGGGGATGCACATGTACATGCCCTGGTGGCTCTACCAGGAACAGCTCGCGGGGCAGCTCGGCTTCGCCCGGGGATATCACATCGAGTTCGGCGGCGGACGGGGGATGCCGGGCGCGGGAATCTTCGGAGGCCTCGAGAATTTCACCAACGGGTCCTACGGCCGGAAGTTCAAGGAGGATGCCCGCCGGTACTACGGCTCCTTCATGTTCTTCGACGGCCGGGGGGAGATGATCCCCAACGAGGACTCCTACTGCGAGATCGATCCCGACGTGGTGGACCAGTGGGGCATTCCGGTGCTCCGGTTCCACTGGAAATGGTCGGAGCACGAGACCAAGCAAGCGGCCCACATGCTCAAGACCTTTTCCGAGATCATCCAGTCCATGGGCGGCAAGGTGGTCGGCGGACGGGTGGAGACCGACGGCGCCCGGGCCATCGCGCGGGGGGGCCAGATCATCCACGAAGTGGGAACCTGCCGGATGGGCACCGATCCGAAGAGCTCGGTGCTCAACCAGTGGTGCCAGTCCTGGGACGTGAAGAATCTGTTCGTGACCGACGGGGCGCCGTTCGTGTCGAACGCCGACAAGAATCCGACTCTGTCCATTCTGGCGCTGGCCTGGCGCACCACGGACCGGCTGGGCGAAGAGCTCAAGCGGGGGAACCTATGAGCACTGAGCCTGGGGGATCCAACAAAGAAACTTTGGTGGGGTCCACTTCGGAGGGGATCTCTGTGTCATCTGTGAAATCCGTGGATGTCACAAGCTCAACCGGGATGGAACGCCGCGATGCGCTCAAGGCGATGGCAGCCGCGACGGGACTGCCGGTGCTGGCCAGCTCCCTTTCCGCCCAGCAACCCACCCAGCCGTCCGGCCGTCCGGCCGTCCAGCAACCCCCCGTCGGCCCCCGCGGGACGCCCACCGATCCCGATCTGCTGCATCCGAAAAAGGACTGGCCCCGGAAGCTTTCGCCGGCCGAGCTGGCCACGCTCACCGTGCTGGTGGACACCATCATCCCGGCCGACGCAAAGTCTCCCTCGGCGAGCGCGGTGGGGGTGCCGGCCTGGATCAACGAGTATGTGAGCGCGCCCTACGACGGGCAGATGCGGGATCTCATCCGGGTGCGCGGCGGTCTGGCCTGGCTCAACGTCGAGAGCAGCAAGCGGTTCGGGGGGCGGACTTTCGCGCGACTCACCGAGGCCGAGCGGCAGCAGATCTGTGATGATATCTGCTATCTGCCCAACGCCAAGCCGGAGTTCCAGTCGGCGGCGCGGTTCTTCGACCTGGTGCGGGACCTGACCGCGGTGGGGTTCTACACCACTGACGCGGGGATGAAGGATCTCCAGTACATCGGCAACATGGCGCTGCCGAGATTCACCGGCCCGCCGCCTGAGGTGCTGAAGCACCTGGGGCTGGAACAGACGTGAGACGTGAGACGTGAGAGGTAAGACGGACTGTCCTTACGTCTCACGTCTTACATCTCACGTCTCACCCTGTTGACGATCTCCCGGACACGCTCGGGGTCTGTCTCCACCCGCCGGTACTCGTCCGGCTGGTAGGCCTTCCCCATGAACACCCCTTCGCGCCGGAAGTCCATCCCGCTGTGGCGGATGCCGCCGGCGCCGACGTGGATCTCCCGTACTCCGGTTTCCCGGACGATCCGGGCCGCATTGGCTTCGTTGATCCCGCCGCCGGCCATGATGGTGATCCGTCCGGCACTCTGAGCCACCAGCGCCGCAATGGCCTCGCTGCCCAGGAGGGCGCTGGGCGCCTGTCCGGAGGTGAGCACCCGCTCGATGCCCAGGCCGATCAAGGTTTCCAGCTGCCGGGCGGGCTCGCGGACCAGATCGAACGCCCGGTGGAAGGTCACCGCCATGGGTCGCGCGGCCTCCGCCAGCCGGCGGGTCAGGGCCTCGTCCACGGCGCCCCCGGGATCGAGCGCTCCAATCACCACCCCGTCGGCCCCGCGAGCGCCCGCCTCGGCGATGTCCCTGAGCATGACCTCGCGCTCGTCTCCATCGAACAGGAAATCGCCGCCCCGGGGGCGGATCAGCACGAAGAGCGGGAGCCGGACCCGCTCCCGGACTCCCATCAGCATGCCAAGACTGGGGGTAACGCCCCCTTCGACCAGGTTGGCGCAGAGCTCGAGCCGGCCCGCCCCGGCCGCCTCCGCCGCCAGGGCGGACGCGACCGTCGCGACCGCGGCTTCGACCAGCACGATTTCCGAGGGAGACATGGTGCGGCAACCTATGGATGGCGGGGCTGCGGCGCCACCGGAGAGGCGTTAGCTTCGCTTTCCGAGAAGGGGAAGGCGCGAAGGACGCGGAGGGCGCGGAGACGCGGGAGGTCCAGTGCGGGCCCTGCATCAGGTGATTCTGCGGACCCGGGAGGTCCGGGACGGCGCGCCGGTGTTCGCGGGAACGCGGATCCCGGTGACCCGGCTGCTGGAACACCTGGAGCGCGGCAAACCGCTGGACGCGTTCCTGGAGGCAAACCCCGAGCTCCAGCCCGAAGTGGCGCTTCAGGCGCTCGCCCTCGGTCTCGAAGCCCTGGTGAAGCAGGTACCGCTCGAGGCCGGTCCCTCGCAACGCTCCCTGCTGCCCCGGCTCGACGGCGCCGGTGTGATCGTGAACGCGGAGGAACTTTCGGTGGGACAGGTCGTAGGGAAGCGGGTACGGTGCCCTGCCTGCCGGATGCTGGTATTTCAGTCCTGGCCCGAGGGATGGGATGCCCATGCCGCGACCCGCTGCCGCGGGATCGCCGGCGCCGGCCCCGAGGCACGAAAGGCTAATTTCAAATCGCGCTATGCACAGCTCTTTCGGAGCTGATTGTCCGCGCCACTGGAGTTTTGCATGAGAGTCTTTGCGTCGTTGCGTCTTTGGGTCTTGGCGTCGGTCCTTGCCACCGTTGCGCACGCCCAGGCGCCCGCCGACTCCGCGCTCCCGGTCGATCCCGCGGTGACGGTCGGCACTCTGCCCAACGGGCTCCGCTACTACATCCGGGTCAATCACCGTCCCGCCAAGCGGGCCGAGCTCCGGCTGGTGGTGAATGCCGGCTCGGTGATCGAGGACCCCGATCAGCGCGGGCTGGCGCACTTCGCCGAGCACATGGCGTTCAACGGAACCACCCATTTCAAGAAGCAGGAGCTGATCGATTACATCGAATCCATCGGCATGCGGTTCGGCGCCGACCTCAACGCCGGCACCTCCTTCGATGAGACGGTGTACGAGCTCCAGGTTCCCACCGACAGTGCCCACATCGTGCGCAAGGCGTTCGAGATCCTGGAGGACTGGGCCCATGGCGTGACCTTCGATACCACCGAGATCCGCAAGGAGCGCGGGGTGGTGCTGGAGGAATGGCGGCTGGGGCGCGGGGCGGGGCAGCGGATGTTCGACCAGCAGCTTCCGGTGCTCTTCCGCGGCTCGCTCTACGCCGAGCGGCTCCCGATCGGCACGCCCGAATGCATCCGGACCTGCACCGCCCAGGCGGTGCGCCGCTTTTACCGGGACTGGTACCGTCCCGACCTCATGGCGGTGGTGGCGGTCGGCGATTTTCACGCCGGGGAAATCGAGGCGCTCATCAAGCAGCGCTTCTCCGGCATTCCGAAGCCGGCCTCCCCCCGCGCCCGGCCGGTGCCCACCGTTCCCCCGCACCAGACCCCGGAAGTGTCCATTGCCACCGATCCCGAAGCCACCAGCACCTCGGTGTCGGTCTACGTGCAGCGCCCCACCGGCGTCCGGGGCACCATCGCCTCCTGGCGGGAGGAGCTGATCGAGGATGTGGCGGCCGGAATCCTCAACCAGCGGCTCTACGAGCTGACCCAGAAAGCCAATCCCCCCTTCATCGGCGCCGGCGCCGGGCGGAACACCCTGGTGCGCACCTCCGAGGCCTTCAGCTTCGGCGCCGGAGTTCCCGATTCGGGGATCCGGGTCGGCCTCACCGCGGTGCTGACCGAGCTGGAGCGCGCGGGCCGGCACGGCTTTACCCAGTCGGAGCTGGATCGGACCCGGCTGGAGTATCTCCGCAGCATGGAGCAGGTCTACACCGAGCGGGACAAGACCGAGTCGAGCTCCTTCGCCTCGGAGTACGTGGATCACTTTCTCACCGGCGCGCCGATTCCGGGCATCGCGAACGACTTTGCCCGGGCCCAGCGGGAGCTGCCCACCGTCACCCTGGCCGATCTCAATGCTGTGGCCAGGGGCTGGCTCACCGGGGGAGCGCCGGTGATCCTGGTCAACGCCCCCGAGAAGAACAAGGCGCTGATCCCGACGCCCCAGGAGCTGCTGGGACTGTTTGCCTCGGTCAAGCGGGCGGATATCGCCGCGTACGCCGAGACGGTGTCCGACGCGGCGCTGGTGACTGCGGAGCTCCGGCCCGTCGCGGTGACCACCGAGCGGCGCGACAGCGTGGCCGGCACGCTGGAGTGGACCCTGGCCAACGGCGTGCGGGTGGTGCTCAAGCCCACCGACTTCAAAGCCGACGAGCTGCTGCTCCAGGCGGTGAGTCCGGGCGGAATCTCCCTCGCCCCCGACTCGCTGCTTCCCAGCGCCCAGCTCGCCGCCCAGGTCATCGGCCTGAGCGGGCTGGGCAGCTTCAACGCGGTGGACCTGCAAAAGCGACTCGCCGGCAAAGCGGTGAGCCTGTCGCCGTACATCGGCTCCTTCGAGCAGGGACTCTCCGGGCGGGCGAGCCCGAAGGACGCCGAAGCCCTCTTCCAGCTCGCCTATCTCCACTTCACCGCCCCCCGGCTCGATACTGCCGCGGTGGCCGGGTTCCTGGGGAACGTCCGGGCCGCGCTGGCCAACCGGAGCGCCAGTCCGGCGTCGGCGTTCTCCGATACGCTCTCGGTGACCCTGGCCCAGCACCACCGCTGGTCGCGCCCGGTCACCACCGCGCTGATCGACGAGGTGCGGCCCGAGGCGTCCTACGCCTTCTACCGGGCCCGTTTCGCCGACGCCTCGGGTTTCACCTTCTACCTGGTGGGAACCTTCAACCCCGACTCGATCCGGCCGCTGGTGCAGACCTACCTGGGCAACCTGCCCGCCCGGGGCGCGACCGAGCGGTTCCGCGATCCCGGGATCACCCGGCCCACCGGCGTGGTGGAGCGCACGGTACGGAAGGGGATCGAACCCAAGAGCCAGACCACCCTGGTCTTCCTCGGGCCCGGCGACGCCGCCCGGGAAGAGCGGTTCGCCATGGAGGCCCTGGCCAGCGTCCTGGAGCTCCGGCTCCGGGAGGAGCTCCGGGAAGAGCTGGGCGGCACCTACAGCGTGGGTGTGTCCGGCTCGATCAGCCGGGTGCCCAAACAGGAATACACCGTGCGCATCAGCTTCGGCTCGGCGCCGGAGCGGGCCGATTCCCTGGTGCGGGCCGTCTTCGCCCAGATCGATACCTTGCGCAGCACTGGGCCCCGGGCCACCGATCTCGCCAAATTCAAGGAGACCGCGGTGCGCACCCGGGAGACCAGCCTGCGCCAGAACGGCTGGTGGCTGGGACAGATCGTGGCGTCCCGCATGGAGGGCGATTCCATGGCGGAGCGTCTGGCCCTCGACCCCCAGCTGGCCCGAATCACCCCCGAGGTCATCCGGGCCGCCGCGCGCAAGTATCTGGATCCCGGACGATTCGTTCGGGTGACCCTGTTGCCGGAGGGGCGGCAGCCATGAGGATCATCGTGTTGCTGGGCATCCTCCTTGGGTGGCAAGGAGGCAAGGAGGCACAGGCGCAGGGAGACGCGGGGACGCGAGGACGCGAGGACGCGCGGCTCTTGCTCGCCGTGGACTCCATCTTTGCCCCCTGGAGCCGGACCACCACCCCAGGATGCGCCGTCGGGGTGGACAAGGGCGGGATGCCGCTGCTGCGCCGGGCCTACGGCATGGCGAACCTGGAGACCGGAACGCCGTGGACCACCAGCACGATCTCGGAGAGCGGCTCGGTCGCCAAGCAGTTCACCGCCGCGGCGGTGGTCCTCCTCGCCCGGGACGGGGTGCTGTCGCTCGAAGACGACATCACCAAGTGGATTCCCGAGGTCAAGGGATTCGGCCGGAAGATCACCGTCCGCCACCTGCTGACCCACACCAGCGGCCTGCCCGACCGGTACACCCTCCACCAGGTGCAGAACCGACCCGCCGGCGAGACCGATCACGACAATCGCGAAGTGATCGCGATGCTCTCGGGTCTCCGGGAGCTCAACTTCGATCCCGGCGAAGACTACGAATACAGCAATACCGGATACATCGTGGCCGCCACGATCGTGGAGCGGGCCAGCGGCAAGTCGCTCCAGGCCTTTACCAGCGAGCGGATCTTCCGTCCCCTCGGCATGGAGGACACCCGCTGGCGCGAGGACCATCGGGTGGTCGTCCCCGGGCGCGCCTCGGCGTACTCCGGCACCCTGGCGGCCGGTTACCGCAACGACCATCCGTTCACCCGGGTGATCGGCAGCGGCGGTCTGCTCACCACGGTCGGAGATTTTCTGAAGTGGGAGGCGGCCATGCAGGCCGGCACCGGGCCGTGGGCCGCGGTGCGCGACTCGCTCCAGCGCACCATGCGCCTCAACGAAGGCACCGGGATCACCTACGCGCTGGGCGTAAGCGTGTCCACCTGGCGGGGCGTGCCGGCGGTGACCCACACCGGCTCCACCGGAGGCTACCGGGCGGCGCTCGCCCGGTATCCGGAGCAGAACGTCGCGGTGGCGCTGCTCTGCAACCTGGGCAGCATCAATCCCGGTGTCACGGCGCAGCGGGTCGCCGCGCTGGTGCTCGGCTCGGCGCTCGCCGCCGCGCCCGCCGATCCCCCGGCGGTTCCGGTGAGCGCGGAGACGCTTGCCGGACTCGCCGGTACCTACTATTCGCCACGCACCGAGCAGGCCATACTCCTGTACGTCAACCGGACCGGGGCGCTGGCGGACAGCTCCCAGGGGAACACGATCCTTGTTCCGGTCGGACCGGGCCGTTTCCAGTATCGCGGAAGCGAGCGCGTCCTGTCGGTTCTGCCCGCGAAGGCGGGTGAGCCGGTCAAGGTCCAGATCACCGCGCCCAATGCCCGAACGGTCGAGTATGTCTCCGTCCCCCGGGCCAAACTCGACGCCGCCAGCCTGGCGACGTACGCGGGCGAGTACCGCAGCCCCGAGCTGAGTGCCAGCATCCGGCTTTCGGTGCTGCGGGACACCCTGCGCCTGGAGCAGGGGTGGCGGGAGAGCGAGAAGCTGGTGCCGGTGTATCAGGACGGTTTTCTCATTCTGGGAAGCGGCGAGATCGCCCGGTTCGAGCGGGACCGCCGGGGCCGCATCACCGGGCTGGTGCTGTACGCCGGGCGGGTGCGACACCTGCGGTTTACGGCCGTGAGAGGTGAGAAGTGAGAGGTGAGACGTCCATGCCTCCTGTCCCGCAGTACCTCCGCCCGGAACCCTCGGAGTACGCCCCCTTCTACGCCGGGTACGTCGCCAAGGTTCCCGACGGCGATCTGATCGGCGTCCTGGAGGCCAACCTGGAGGAGTTCTCCCGGACCCTGGGAGCCCTGGCCGAGGTGCGGGGAGGGTTTGCCTACGCTCCCGGCAAGTGGACCCTCAAGGAAGTCATCGGCCACGTCATCGACGCGGAACGGGTGTTTTCCTACCGGGCGATGCGGATCGCCCGGGGCGACGAAACCCCGCTGCCCGGGTTCGATGAGAAGGCCTGGGTGCCCCAGTCGGGTGCCAACGACCGCACCATCGCCGACCTGCTGGCCGAGCTCGGGACGGTGCGAGCGGCGACCATCGCGCTGCTCCGCCACCTCCCCGCGGAATCGGTCACCAGACGGGGGATCGCCAGCGGAAACGGGGTGACCGTCCGGGCCCTGGCCTGGATCATCGCGGGGCACCCCATGCATCATCTCGGCATTCTGCGAGAGCGCTATCTTGTCTGAGGTGGGCCCCGATACGCTGGACCTTCTCCGAGCAGCCCTGGCGGGCCGCTATCGCATTGACCGGTTGCTGGGCCGGGGCGGGATGGCTACGGTCTACCTTGCCCAGGACGAGCGGCACCACCGCCAGGTGGCGGTCAAGCTCCTCCACGCCGAGCTGATCCGGGCGCTGGGGGTCGAGCGGTTTGGCCGGGAGATCGCCATCGCGGCCCGGCTCAGTCATCCCCACATCCTTCCCTTGCTGGACAGCGGCGCGGTCCACCTCCGGGAGGGGGAAGTCCCCTCGCCGTTCTACGTCATGCCCCTGGTCGAAGGGGAGTCGCTCCGGGCCCGGCTGGAACGGACCCCGGTGATCCCTCTCCGGGAGGCGCTCCGGATCACCACCGAAGTGGCCGACGCGCTGGACTACGCCCACCGGCAAGGGGTGGTCCACCGCGATATCAAGCCGGAAAACATCCTGTTCTCCGAGGGGCACGCGGTGGTGGCCGACTTTGGCCTGGCTCGGGCACTGGGCGAGGCGGCGCCCGCCACCCTCACCCAGGCGGGCCAGACGCTGGGCACCCCGCAGTACATGAGTCCGGAGCAGATCACAGGAGAGCTCGAAGTCGACGGGCGCTCGGACCAGTACTCGCTGGCCTGCGTGCTTTATGAGATGCTGGCCGGGAAGCCTCCGGGCGGCACCGCGGACCTCCGCTCGATGCTGATGCGCCGGCTCTCCTCGGCCCCACCCCGGGTCCGGGAGGCGGCCCCCGAGGTGCCTGCTCACGTCGAGACCGCGATGCTTCGGGCCCTGGCGGTGGACCGGACCGAGCGGTTCGCCACGGCGGGAGAATTCGCCGGGGCGCTGGTGGGATCGGGCTCGATGCAGATCATCACCCCGGCCCCGATGCCCACGACCCGGCGGCGCAGCGTGCTCGGCCTGGTCGTCACCGGTGTGGCGCTCGCAGCGCTCGCCTTATTCGTGGTGACCAAGCTGGCCAGTCCGGGGCGGGCCGACGCGATTACCTCGGTGGCGGTGGCGCCGGAGCCGGGCGACAGCGCCACCTCATATCTGAGCGAAGGCATCCTGGACGCGGTGGCCAATCTGCTCCGGCGGGTGCCCCAGCTCCGGGTCACCGCGCCGAGCCTGGTGGCTCAGGTGCGGCGGCAGAACCCCACCTTCAACGCCGCGCAGCTGGGTCAGCAGCTCGAGGTGGAGTCGGTGCTGACCTGGTCGCTGCGGCGGTCAGGGGACTCGCTGCTGCTCCACGCCGAGCTGCTGCGGGTGCCGGGCGGCGATCTGGTGTGGAGCGCCCGGTACGGCCATCCTGCCGACGATGTGGCCGCGATGGAGGGCGAGATCGCCCAGCTGGTGGCGGATTCGCTTCGGCTCCAGGTCACCGGGGTGGAGCGCGAAACCATGCTGCGGCGGCCGACCGTGAGCGCGGGGGCCTACGATCTCTATCTGCGGGGCCGCCGCTTCTGGACTCGGGCGATCCCCCTGGGGCGGGATGCGCGGGCGCTGCTCGATTCGGCGTCGTACTACGCCCGCGCGGCCCTGGCACAGGACACAGGCTTCGCCCAGGCCCGGGGGCTGATGGGCGGCCACTACTTCGTCTCGGCACTCCGGGGTTTTGCCCCGTTTGCGGAATACATGGATTCGGCCCAGATCGCGCTCCGGGGGGCATTGGCGGCGGACAGCACCCTGGGCGATGCCTGGGTGAACGTGATGGCCACGGCCCTCTACCTGGACGATGACTATGACGAAGCCATCGCGATGTCGCGCCGGGCGTATCGGCTGGCCAGGCACGATTCCCAGGTCCTCCGGTTCGTGGCGATCGTGTTGGGCGAGGTGGAGGGTCGGCTGGACTCGGCCATCAAGATTTCACGCGCGGGCATCGCGCTGGAGCCCACCGGCACCGGACTGAACACGATGTCGGATCTGTTCATGCGGGTGGGACGGTTCGATTCGGCGGTGGTGGTCGCGCAGAGGGCGCTGGGCCTCGACCCCACCGTCCCGGGCCCTCGGCGCCGGCTGATCACGAGCCTGGAACAGCTCCGCCGCTACCAGGAAGCGGTCGAGGCGCGGCGGCAGGGAGGAGATTCTGCCGGCGCGGCAGAGTACTCGCGGGCATTGGCGGAGCGCGGGCCTGCGGGATATGAGGCGGCCCGGCAGGCCGATTTACGGCGCCAGATCGCCACCTTGGAGGCGCCGCTCAATCGCCCCTTCAAGGTCCCGGATGACACCGTGCCCCCGCTGCGGACCGAGCGGATCGCCGCGCTCTATGCACAGCTCGGTGAATGGACCAAAGCGATGGATTGGGTGATGAAGCTGGCGGAGCACCGGCCCCGGCGATTCCGGCTCATCGTCACCAACCCGCAATTTGCCGGAGTGCGCCGGGATCCCCGGTTCCAGGCGCTGGTCAAGGAGCAGGGACTCGACGACCTGCTGAGACAGGCTAGTGGTGAGCGGTAAGCGCTCTGCGAGAGCGCTATCTTGTCTCTGGTGGGCCCCGATACGCTGGACCTCCTTCGAGCAGCCCTGGCGGGCCGCTATCGCATCGACCGGTTGCTGGGCCGGGGGGGGATGGCTACGGTCTATCTCGCCCACGACGAGCGGCACAACCGCCAGGTCGCGGTCAAGCTCCTCCACGCCGAGCTGATCCGGGCGCTGGGGGTCGAGCGGTTCGGCCGGGAGATCGCCATCGCCGCCCGGCTCAGCCATCCCCACATCCTTCCCCTGCTGGACAGCGGCACCGTCTCCCTCCGGGAGGGGGAGGTCGCCTCCCCGTTCTACGTCATGCCCCTGGTGGAGGGGGAATCGCTTCGGGCCCGGCTGGAGCGCACTCCGGTGATTCCCCTGCGGGATGCGCTCCGGCTCACCACCGAGGTGGCCGACGCGCTGGACTACGCCCACCGGCAGGGGGTGGTGCATCGCGATATCAAGCCGGAGAACATCCTGTTCTCCGAGGGCCACGCGGTGGTGGCCGACTTTGGCCTGGCTCGGGCACTGGGCGAAGCGGCGCCCGCGACCCTCACCCAGGCGGGCCAGACGCTGGGCACCCCGCAGTACATGAGTCCGGAGCAGGTCACAGGAGAGCAGGAAGTGGACGGGCGCTCGGACCAGTATTCGCTGGCCTGCGTGCTTTATGAAATGCTGGCCGGGAAGCCCCCGGGCGGCACCTCCGACCTCCGCTCGATGCTGATGCGCCGGCTCTCCTCGGCCCCGCCCCGGGTCCGGGAAGCGGCCCCCGAAGTCCCGGAGCACGTCGAGGCCGCCATGGTTCGGGCGCTGGCGGTGGACCGGACCGAGCGGTTTGCCACGGCCGGAGAATTCGCCGCGGCGCTGGTGGGATCGGGGTCGATGCAGATCATCACTCCGGCCGCGATGCCCACGACCCGGCGGCGCAGCGTGCTCGGCCTGGTCGTCACCGGTGTGGCGCTCGCAGCGCTCGCCTTATTC
>DATCXX010000035.1:0-8503 GCA_036565615.1 Gemmatimonadales bacterium
CTCGAGGACCCCGCGCTCAACACCCGAGAGGCGCTGCTGGCGCTGGCCGAGGGGTGGCGGTGACGCCGCTGCTCTACGCCATCGCCGCCGCGCTGGGCAATTTGGCCGGGGCTTTCGCGGTGGTGCGCAAGGAGCGGCGCAGCCTCCGGTTCATCGAGACCAGCCTGGCCTTCGGCGCCGGATTCATGATGGCGCTGGTGCTGGTGGGGGTGCTGCCGGAGGTGTTCTCCGATGCCGGGGCGCTGCCCTCCGCGGGCCTGCTGGTCCTCGCGGGTTATGTGGTGGTCCACATCGCCCAGCACGTCCTCACCCCTCATTTCCATTTCGGCGAGGAAACCCACGCCGTGTCGCCCCGGGCCGGGGACAGCGCGCTGATCGGCCTCGGGCTCCACGCCTTTTTCGACGGCGTGGCCATCGCCAGCGGATTCATGGTCTCCGACACCCTGGGCCGGCTCTTCTTCCTCGCGGTGGTGCTTCACAAACTTCCCGAAGGCGTCACCATTGCGAGTCTGATGCTCGCCTCCGGGCGGGGCCGGGGTCCCGCGCTGCTGTCCGGCGCCGTGCTCGGCGTGGCGACGATTGCCGGAGTGCTGCTCACCCAGAGCGTGGCGGCGCTGTCCCGGGCCGGCCTCGCCCTCGCGGCGGGCGTCACCCTCTATGTCGCGGCCTCGAACCTGGTGCCCGAGTTCCAGGCCGTTCGCGGGGTGCGGATGACCGCGGCATTTCTGGGCGGAGCGGCGGCGCTCCTGTTGCTGGGATCTCTGACCGGGTCGGCGATGTGACCGGCATGCTGGACGACACTCCGGAGCTGTTCTCGACCCCGGCGCCGCTGGCGGCGCGGATGCGTCCGCGCACCCTGGAAGAATTCGCCGGGCAGCAGCACCTCCTTGCCCCGGGGCGCGCGCTGGGCGACGCCATCCGCCGGGGCGACGTGGGGAGCGCGATCCTCTGGGGCCCTCCCGGAACCGGGAAGACTTCGCTGGCGCACCTCATGGCCCGCTACACCGGCCGGGCCTTCGTCGCCTTCAGCGCGGTGACCGAGGGCGTGCAGCGGGTCCGTGAGGTCATCAAGGAGGCCGAGGAACGGCGCCGGCTGGGGCGGGGTACCATCCTCTTCTGCGACGAGATCCACCGCTTCAACCGGGCCCAGCAGGATGCGTTCCTTCCCCACGTCGAGCGGGGAACCATCACCCTGGTGGGTGCCACCACCGAGAACCCCAGCTTCAGTCTGAACGCGGCGCTGCTGTCCCGCTGTCAGGTGTTCGTCCTCGAGCCGCTCGGTTCGCCCGAGATCGAAGCGGTGGTGCGCTCGGCGCTGGGCGACACCGACCGCGGCCTGGGCAGCCTGGAGCTCCAGGTGGACGACGACGCCATCGGCTGGCTCTCGGTCCAGGTGGACGGGGACGCCCGGCGCGCCCTCAACGCGCTGGAGGCCGCGGCGCAGCAGGCGGGCGGAGCCGGGCGGATCACCCTCGCCGACATGGCGGAGGCGTTCGCCCGCCGGGTACCCCGCTACGACCAGTCGGGTGAAGAGCACTTCAACCTGCTCTCGGCCTATCACAAGTCGCTCCGGGGCAGCGATCCCCAGGGAGCGCTCTACTGGATGGCCCGGATGCTCGAGGGTGGAGAGGACCCGCTGGTGCTGTTCCGCCGCGCCATCGCGATGGCCGCGGAGGACATCGGGCTGGCCGATCCGCAGGCGCTTCCCCTGGCGGTCGCGGCCCGGGAAGCGTTCCGGCAGCTCGGGCCACCCGAGGGATATCTCCCGCTCGCGGAGATGACGATCTACCTGGCCACCGCGCCCAAGTCGAACAGCGTGGTCAAGGCGCTCGGCAACGCCCTGGAGCTGGCCAAAGACACGCCGGCCGAGCCGGTCCCGGTCCATCTCCGCAACGCGCCCACCCGGCTGATGAAGGAGCTGGGCTATGGCGCGGAGTACCGCTACGCCCACGACTATCCGGGACATTTCGTGAAGCAGGACTATCTGCCCGAGCCGCTGGCGGGACGGGAGCTCTACGCTCCGGGTGACCTGGGGTACGAAAAGAAGGTCGCCGAGCGGATGGCATGGTGGAAGAGCCGGAGCGCGGAGTGAGCGCCGCCCGGGATTATCTTTCCGGCACCACTTTCGATCGACGAGGACGACCATTCGGGAAATGATCGCGGTTGAAGCCCCGGCGGAGCGCGCCGTGCTCGTGGCGGTAACCCGCAAAGGCTCGCGGGACGTGAATCAGGTGCAGGAGCACCTCGACGAGCTGGGCCGGCTGGTGGATACGGCCGGAGCGCAGGTGGTGGGGCGGCTGACCCAGCAGGTCGCGTCCCCCAATCCGGCGACCCTGCTGGGCGAGGGGAAGGTGGAAGAGCTCAAGGAGCTGGTCCAGTCGCGCAACGCCACCCTCGCCATTTTCGACGACGAGCTGGCTCCGGTCCAGGGCGCCAACCTCGAGCGCGAGCTGGGCATCCGGGTGATGGACCGGGCCGAGGTGATCCTCGACATCTTCTCGACCCGGGCGCGCACCGCGGAAGCCAAGCTGCAGGTCGAGCTGGCCCAGCTCGAGTACCTGCTACCCCGGCTCACCCGGATGTGGACCCACCTCTCCCGGATCCGGGGCGGCATCGGATTGCGGGGCCCCGGTGAAACCCAGCTGGAAACCGACCGGCGGATGATCCGCCAGAAGATTCAGCACCATCGCGGCAAGCTGCGCGACGTGGCCCGCCACCGGGAAACCATCCGGGGCGGACGGCAGAAGCTGCTCCACGCCGCGCTGGTCGGCTATACCAACGCCGGCAAGTCGAGCCTGCTGCGCGCCCTCACCGGCGACCACGACATCTTCGTGGAGGACCGGCTCTTCGCCACGCTCGACACCCTGACCCGCGAAGCCGACGTGGGCGACGGGGTGCGGGTCCGGATCACCGATACCGTCGGGTTCATCCGCAAGCTGCCCCACCACCTGGTCGCGAGCTTCCGGGCCACCCTGGAGGAGGCCGGCGAGGCCGATGTCCTGCTCCACGTCGTGGATGCGAGCCATCCCGACTGGGAGGAGCAGGTCGAGGTGGTGGAGGAAGTGCTGGGCGAGCTGGATCTGGCCGATCGTCCGGTCGTCCTGGTGTTCAACAAGATGGACCTGGTGGCCGACCCGAGCGCCTTTGCCGCCCGGATCCGGGAGATCCACCCCGAGGCGGTGCTGGCGTCGACCATGCGCACCGACGGGGTGGAGGAGGTCAAGGCCGCGCTCCGGGAGCGGGCTCGGGCCGGCCGGCCCACGCTCCGGGTGGTGGTGCCGGCCGACGACGGCGCCAGGCTGGCTGCGGTGTATCGCGCCGGCGAGGTGCTGTCGCGCGAGGTGACGCCGGAGGGCGTCGTGCTGACCGTGCGCATGGAAGGATGGCGCGCCCGCCAGCTCAGCCTCACCGACGGGGCGGCGTGACCGGGGCTCCTCTCGTCATCACCGGCCGGAAAATCCGTTTCGCCCTGGTTGGATGCGGGCGCATCTCCGCCAGCCACTTCGACGCGCTGGCCGCGCACCCCGAGGACGCCGAGCTGGTCGGGGTCGCCGACATCGCCCCCGCCGCGCTCCGGCGCGCCACCGAGGCCACCCAGGCGCCCGGGTTCGATTCCCTGACCAGTCTGCTGGACGGTACCGATGCCGACGTGGTGATCCTCGCCACGCCGAGCGGCCTGCACGCGCCCCAGGCGATGGAAGCGGTCCGGGCCGGCCGGCACGTGATGAGCGAGAAGCCGATGGCCACCCGGTGGGAAGACGGCAAGTCGATGGTCGCCCTGTTCGAGGGGCTGGACCGGCGGCTCTTCGTGGTCAAGCAGAACCGCAACAATCCCACCCTGCAGCTCCTCAAGCGCGCCGTGGTGGAGCAGCGCTTCGGCCGGATCTTCCTGGTGACGGTGAACGTGTTCTGGAGCCGGCCCCAGGCTTATTACGACAGCGCGCCGTGGCGGGGCACCTGGGCCCTCGACGGCGGCGCGTTCATGAACCAGGCCAGTCACTACGTCGACATGCTCGACTGGCTGATCGGCCCGGTGGAGAGCGTGCAGGCCTACACCGGCACGCTGGCCCGCCGGATCGAAGCCGAGGACACCGGGGTGCTGGCGCTGCGCTGGCGCCAGGGCACCCTGGGCTCGCTCAACGTCACCATGCTGGCGTATCCCAAGAACCTGGAGGGCTCGGTCACGATCCTGGGCGAGAAAGGCACCGCGCGGGTCGGCGGGGTGGCCGTCAACCGGATCGAGCACTGGGACTTCGAGAGCGCCCATCCGATGGACAAGGAAGTGGAGCGGGCCAGCTACGAGACGATCTCGGTGTACGGGCGGGGCCATCAGCGCTACTACCGCAACGTGATCGAGACCCTCCGCGGAGTGGCGACTCCCGATACCGACGGCCGGGAAGGGCTCCGTTCCCTCGAGATTCTGATCGCCACCTACCTCTCGGCCCGCGACGGGCGGCGGGTCACCTTGCCGCTGGAGTAGCCGGCACCCGCGCCAGAACCGTTT
Source organism: Gemmatimonadales bacterium (assembly GCA_036565615.1). Lineage (GTDB taxonomy): Bacteria > Gemmatimonadota > Gemmatimonadetes > Gemmatimonadales > GWC2-71-9 > JABFSM01. Next base: position 4,505 of record DATCXX010000035.1, read on the forward strand.
CCCAGAAGCTCGCCGTCCGTCGGGCCACCGCCGCATCCACGAATTCTTCGAGAATCCTGCGCCGCGCCTTCTCGCCCAGGGCCCTCACCCGGGCGGGATCGGCCAGCAGCTGCTGCAACGCCTCGACCAGGGTATCGCGGTCCTCGGTCACGATCCCCGCGTCACCCACCAGCTCGGGAAGGGCACCGGCGCGCATCACGACGGGCGCGATGCCCCGCGCCATCGCCTCGAGCAGGACCGGGTTGGCCCGCTCCACCCAGCCGGGCGTGTCGTGGGAGGGCACCACCAGGCAATCGAGATCCTGCCAGATCAGCCCCAGCTCGCTCCTGGGGATTCCGCCCAGCCAGCGGATCCGGGAGGCCAGCCCCATCCGCTGAGCCAGCGCCTCCAGGGCCTCCTGCTCCGGCCCGGTACCCACGATGGTCAGGGTCCAGGGGCCGAGCAGCTCGGCGACGGCGCGCAGCATGGTCTCGCCGCCGCGCTCCGGCACCAGCCGTCCGATGAAGCCCAGCCGCAGGGTTCGCTGCGAGGGATCCCGGGTGACCGGGGCCGAGAGGGCCACGCCGTACTGGGGCAGCACGGTGGAGGGGACTCCCGGTGCCGCCTCGGTGAGCAGCGAGAGAGCCAGGAGGTTTCCGCCGATGATGCCGGACGCGCCCGACAGGGTGAGGTGATAGCGGCGTCGTTCCAGCAGGCCCCGGCGGGGCCGAAGGCTCTCGTCGCTGAACACGACGTAGGGGATGCGGAGCCGGCGGGCGGACCGGGCGGCGGCGGCGGCGGCCTGGGACCCCGGAGGGATTTCGAGGTGGATCAGATCCGGCCGGAAGTCGGACAGGATGCGGCGGAGGGTCCGGGGGTTCCAGCTCGAGCCCGAAGGATCGGTGGGGTCGCCCTTGACCGGCACCGGGGTGATCCGGATACCGCCGTCGAGTCCCAGGGTGCCGCCGGGGAGGGCGAGCATGAGGTCGACGCCGCCGCCGGCGAGCGCGCGCAACTTGCCTCGAGACGAAGGATCGATGTAGAGATGGGAGAGAATGAGCGCCCGCACCGGGGCAATTTAGCCGGGAGGCCTGCTCTGGAGGAGCGGGAGGTGATAGTATTGGACCGGACAGGAGGGCACCGTGGCTGCCTTCGGAAAAGTGGTAAACGGAGCGGGGGCGGTGATTTTCGTGATGACAGGGATCTGGGGCCTGGTGCTGTCCCTGGACATCATCACGGACGTGATCGGCTTCTGGGGTATGATTGCCGCCTTCCTGCTCGCACCGATCACCTTTCTCGCGGTCCCGCTCTATGCGGGGTTTGCGTTGGGCATCTGGTTTCCCGTGGTACTCAACTACGGGGGGTGCCTGCTGGCCATCCTCCTGATGGCGCTGGGGAGCAGGCTGGATCGGGATTCCTCAGGATTGTCGAGCTCGGCAGGTTCCCATCGAACAACATCGGGCCATTAGCTCAGCCTGCATGACTCCGACACAGGCAGCGGTTTTCCTGGAGGAATACGCTGCGCGCCTCGATCGGGGAGGGCACGAGCTCTGGCATGGAGCATTGATCCCCGCCCGCAAGGAGACCGTGGCCTTTCAGGAGCTCGCGGCTCAGATCCGGCACATGACAGGGGGAGCGAGGTTCCATTCCAGGAACATCGCATTGCTGGAGCGACACGCGGCACAGCTGCGAAGGATCAATGAACCGCTGATGCGCCGCGAGGTCGCGGAGGCCACCCGTCAAGAGGCCATCCTCGCGGTGGGCAGCGCGGTACGGCTCGAGCAGATCTCGACCTGGATCAGCAGGATGACCGGGGAGTGGTGAGGAGGCCGCTCCGCCGCACCGTGCGTCTCGTCCGCTATAGTGTCCTCCACCTTGCACAGCGACCGGGAACCGGGCTCGAGCCGGCTGGCAGAAACACCTGGTTGATCACTGCATTGTCGAGCACGAGATGGATCTGGTCCTTCACGGTACCTTCGAACAGGCTGATGACCGGGTCGCTGGTCTGAAACTGCGACCACGCGGCCCCCGACTGGACGATGCAGGGACGGGATGTGCCCGCCGCGGTGGTCTCCACGCCCTGGTCGCCGGTGTAGGTCACCCCGAACGTGATGGTGACAGGCACCCCGATCCCCTCCAGGTTCAGGGCATTGACCGGGTAGACGGTCGCCGAGTAAGTGCTGCCGTTGCTCAGCTGGACCACGAACCGCGTTCCCGACGACCCGGACGGACTGGTGGCGACGGCCATGGTGCCGTTCCCGCCGCAGGTCAGTGAGGCGCCCGCGATGCGGATCGAATTTGGTCCGCTGGCCGGCACCGCCGCCGGGACGGTGGGGCAGGCGACGCCGGTGCTTCCGGGAGGGGCAGGCGGCGGAGAGCCAGGGGTGATATACCCGGTGCAGGCCCCCAGGACGGAGGCGGTTGACACTAGGGTCACCCAGCGGGGGAATCGTGTGCCGTGGGGCATGGGGCCTCCGGATGGTGGCGGTGTCGGGCACAACTTCCTGAGTCTACCACCATTCCCGGCCAAGCGACATGCACAGGGACTATCGCGGGCTCACGAGAGGTTTGGTAAGTTGGTATCGCACGGCGTCGGGCCCTTAGCTCAGCCTGGTTAGAGCAGCGGACTCATAATCCGTAGCGCGCTGGTTCAAATCCAGCAGGGCCCATTTAAGACGCAAGACGCAAAGAAGCAAGGACGCAAAGACGCACAAGAAACCCCTCGAGGCTGGAGGTCATAGCATGCGAACGTTTCCTGGCTCCGCAATCTTCCTGGCACTCTCCCTCGCCTGTGCCGGCGAAACCACGACCGAGACGAGCAGAATCCCGGAAGGCCCCTCCTTCGTCAAGAACGGTCAGGACCTGACCGGCCTGCCCGATCTCATCGTGGACAGCAAGGCGACCCAAAACAACTGGGTGACCCGGGTCGAAGACTTCCCCGCTAGTTTCTGCAGCGTGATCGAGGGGGATGTGAATCCCGGGACCCATAAGGTCATCCGGTTCACGGTCACCACCCCCAACGTCGGGAACGCGGATGTCTTCATCGGCGATCCCCAGGATCATATCGACGACAACGACGGGCTCTTCGAGTTCGCCTCCTGCCATGCGCATTACCATTTCCAGCACTACGCCGAGTACAAGCTGATCGAGCCGACCAGCGGCACGGTCTGGAAGTCGGCCAAGCGCGGGTTCTGCATGCTCGACACCGATCCCTACAATGTGGGCACCGGGGACGGCACCTGGAATTACCGGAGCTGCGGCTCGACCGATCACCCCGGATTTCAGGGCATCTCCGACGGCTGGGCCGACACCTACGTATTTACCCTGGGAGGCCAGTACTTCGTGCTCGATGGTGGTGACGGGCAGCCGGTGGTGCCGCCGGGGACCTACATCATCCAGGTCGAGGTGAACCCGGCGTATGCGCCGGACGGGCAAGGCCATTGTCCCCTGGTGAAAGATCAGCTCACCGGGATGTGCCACCAGTTTGCCGAGAGCAATTACGCCAACAACATCGGCCAGGCCACCGTCGTCATTACCGATCACCCCGGGCGCTCGGGCTACGGACCGCTCAAGAATTCTCCGAACAATGTGAAGCAGACCGACGAGATCGAGCACAAGGGGAAGTGAGGGAAGGTGCAAGGAGGCAAGGAGGCAAGGACTTTGCCACCTTGCCTCCTTGCCTCCGCCGCTTTCGGTGGTAGACTATCTGACAGCATTCAGCAGGTTCGCCCTTCACCACGGGCACTCACAGTGGCTACTCCATTCCTCCCCCGGTTCGGTCCAGCACGTCTCGCGGTCCTCGGAACGGCCCTCGCACTCACCGGTCTCGCTGCCTGCGGTGAGACCACCGTCAACCTGCCGCTCCCCGCGGCCCGGGTGGAGGTCGTTCCGGGTGCGGTCCTGAGCGGGGGCGCGGGACAGCTCCTCCCCGATCCGATCGAGGTCCGGGTGTTCGGCAGCGACAATCAGCCCTTGCCGGGAGTGGCCGTAACCTTCAGTGCCGCCAACGGCGGCTCGGTG
>DATCXX010000340.1:0-5842 GCA_036565615.1 Gemmatimonadales bacterium
CGGCAGCACCGACAACCCACCGACTGCGTCCCAGCGGGAGGTGGGCGGAGTGCTGCGGCAGCGGGCCCGGGCGGCGGGTGATGAGCTGGACCGGCTCATTCAAAACGATCTCGACCAGTTCAATCGCATGCTCAGGGACAAGGGGCTGGGGGCCATCTTTGCCCGGCCGGGGGCGACCAGGATTCCCTGACGGCAACGGCATCGGGATGTCGTCGTCCACCACCTATAAGATGTCATAGTCTTCACCCGCCCCCCGCTGGCGCGTTTTGCTCGCCGATTGTATATCGGTGGCATCTGCAGTCGACACGGATTGTACCCCGCGCCTTACACGCGGACCGGCTCGATGCCACCAGCGGTTCTGATCATCGGCGACGTGCGCCTCTATTGCGACGGACTCGCGCACCTGATTCGGCGGGACGGTCGAATGGACGTGGTCGGTCCCGCCTACGACGCCGAAACCGGAATCGCCACCCTTCGCGCGACCAACGCAGCGGCAGTGCTCATCGATCTCGCCATCCCCGGCGCCATGAACCTGATCCGCGCCTGCACCGAGGTGCCGCACCGGCCGCCCATCGTGGCGCTCTCGGTCCCTGAAAGCGAATTCGACATCATCCTGTGCGCGGAAGCGGGAGTGTCGGGGTACGTGGCCCGGGATGCCGACCTCGACCAGCTGGTGGAAACCATCCTGACGACCCTCGGGAACGGGGTGCGCTGTCCGCCCCGGGTGGCGATGGCCCTGCTCCGGCGGGTCGCCACCCTGGCCCCCGACCGCTCGCGGGCCCCCGGCCTCACCCGGCGGGAACGCGAGGTGCTCGGCCTGATCGATTCCGGCCTCAGCAACAAGGAAATCGCCCGGCGGCTGGGCATCGAGCTCTCGACCGCCAAGAACCACGTGCACCACATTCTCGAAAAGCTGGGCGTCGGGCGGCGGATCGAGGCGCTGATGCGCCATCGCGGCCCGAGCGGCGGCGCCTGGAGCCAGATCCCATCCACCTCGCTGGGCTCGTCCCGCTAGCATCCCTCCCCTCCCCCATCGCCTCCCCCGGCCCCTCCGCCGAGGGACAGCGCGGCGTTTCCTGAACCCAAGGATTCAGCGCGCCCGATCTCCGGGTCCAGGCGCGCGCGGGCCCTCGGGTCTCCCGGTCCGGGCCCGCCGGATGAACCGGAAACTCATCCCGCGATCCATGTCCTAACCCGCCCTGCCGGCAGAATATTGGTGCCGGATGGGCCGCCCCCGCCTTCACCGCGAGGGACCGTGAGGCGATTCCGTGTGGCGGCGGCCTCGGTGCCGCGCCTCCTGCTTGAGATCCTCGAACACGCCGCGGCGGGCCGGACCGACTGGGAGCTCGGTGCTCTCGAAGGCCGCGGCGAGGATCTGATGACGGCGATCACCCGTTCCCCGCCCGACGTGCTGGTGCTGGGCGCGGGACGGGAGGGCGACTCGGGCGGGCTCGATCTCGCGGCCCTGGGCGAGGCGTTCCCGGCGCTCCAGGTGGTGACGATCTCCGTGGACGGCCGGCGCATCGCGATGTACCGCCCGGGCGGCCCGCCGCTCACGGTGGAAGGCAGCACCCCGGAGGAGCTCTTGGATCTGATCAGCTACATCACGGCCCCAGGCAACCCGGACCGGCTCGGCTAGGATGGCCACGCCGCTCGCCATCGCCGGCGCCTGCGAGGCGGTGATTCGTCTGCTGCGGTCGAGCTACGACCCGACCCAGTTCAACCAGGGCGCGCTGGATTTCCAGGTCTACGTGGCGGACAACTTCACCAACCCGATGGACCAGGGGGTCTCGCTGCTGCTCTACCGGATCTATCACAACGGGACGGCGCGAACCCCGCCCGGACGGCTGCTGCCCCAGGGGCGGCTGCGGACCCGATTGCCGGTCGACATTCACTTTCTGCTGACCGCGTGGGGCCGCACCGCGTCGCGGCAGCACGAGATCGCCGGCTGGATGATGCGGGTTATGGAGGACCATCCGACCCTCCCCGCCGAGCTGCTCAACGCCTACCGCCCCGGCGTCTTCCACCCGACCGAGGCGGTCGAAGTCACCCTCGGCGAGCTGGCGACCGAGGACCTCTTCCGGATCTGGGAAGTCATGATCAGCCACGTGTACCAGCTCTCGGTCCCCTACGTGGCCCGGGTGCTCCAGATCGAGTCGACCGAGCTCGAGGCCCGGTATCCGCCGGTGATCGAGCGCAACGTGCCGCCCTTCCCGGTGGCCTGGCCGGCCAGCGCCGCCGCCCCATGACGACGCCCGCGATCGCCCCTCGCCGCCCGGTCCGGGCCATCCTCGGTGTCCGGTGGCTCGACCATGCGACCGGCGAGCCGGTGCTGGGCGGCCTCCATGCGATCCTGGCGCCGGCGAACCACACCCGCGCGGCACGCACCGGCGTGCCGGGTCCTTCGGGCATCATCAGCTTCCATCGGGTCTCGGGAATGCACGATCACGAGTTCCCGTCGGAGCCGGCCCGGCCCACCCCGGCCCCGAACTGGTACGTGCTGGCGGTGTCGGACCGGCAGCGGCGCTATCTGCCGGCCGTGTATTTCATCGAGCTGCCCCGGCTCGGCTCGGCCAGCTTTCCCGGCTCGCTGCCGACCACACTCCATCCCCAGCTCACCCTGCCGCTCTACTCGGCCCCGAACCGGATCCCGCCGACGGGGTTTGCCGCGGTGCGTGCCCAGGTGCGCGCCTTTGCCACCGGCAATCCGGCGCCCCACGCGGTGGTGCGGGTCCAGCTCGGCGCCATCGAGGGGGACGGCGTCGCCGACCGGGAAGGCCGGGTGCTGGCGTTGATCGCGCCGCCGAGGGGTGATCGGCTGATCGCCGGCTCCCCGCCGGGAACCGGCCAGGCGCTGCTGGGGCGGGAAAGCTGGCCGGTCACGGTCCGGGTGTTCGCCGCCGCCGGCCTCGCGCCTCCGCCGGTGGCGCCGGGGCCGGGCTCCTTCCCGCTGATCGCGCTCGATGTCGCGCTTCCCCATCCGTGGACCGATCTCCCGAGCGCGAGAACGATCCTGACCCAGGGGCAGGCGTCCATCGTGCTGAGCTTTCCACCGGGCGTTCCCGATCTCCCCGAGACCATCCTCGCCGGTGAAGACCTGGTCTTGAGGACGATGTCAACCAGCGATCTCCTGATCACTGCCGCGTAACGAAGAAGGAGAGCTTGTATGCCGGAGTATCTCGCGCCAGGTGTCTATGTCGAAGAAGTGAGCTTTCGCGCAAAGCTCATCGAAGGGGTGGCCACCAGCACCACCGGATTCGTCGGCCCGACCCGCTACGGCCCGACCTCGGGCCTGCCGGAGCTGGTGACGAGCTTTCCGGAGTTCCAGCGGATCTACGGCGGGCTGGAGCAGCTCGAGTACGCCGGGGCCCCGGTGCACAACTACCTGGCCCACGGCGTCCGGGCGTTCTTCGACAACGGCGGACGGCGGGCGTACATCGCCCGGATCTTCCGGCGGACCCCCATTGCCGGGGCACCCGCGGGAGGCTTCACCCCGGGAACCGATCCGCACTTCGCCTCGATCACGCTGACGTCCCAGGCCGCCGCACCGACGATCAGCGCCGTGGTGGAGGCGCGCTATCCGGGACGGGCGGGCCAGGTCGGCTTCGGACTGACCTTCCGGATCGGGCGCAATGTGCTGGTCTCGGCCCGGCTCGACCCCGCGGATCCCACCAGCGCGACGGTGCCCACGCTTCGCGGCGTCGTGCCGTTCGACCTGGTGCTGGTGGAATCGGGCGGGAGCTTCCCGGGGGCGGGGATCTACTGGGTCGACTCGGTCGTCGATCCGGTCACGACCCGGCGGACCTGGCTGCTCCGCGACGAGGCCGGCGGCACCATCGACTTCCGGACCCTGCCTCCGGATCCGGCGGCGGGCGACCGGGTGTATCCGGTGACGGCGGCGGTAGATGCGGTCTGGTACGACACGGAAGGTGCGGTCCAGCGCCGCGATCTCTGGGATGACGTCGCGTTTCATCCCGATCATCCCCGTTCCCTGCGCCGGCTGTTCGGGCCCAGCCCCCTGGACAGCCACATCCAGGATCTGGTGGTGCCCTTCGTCTTCCACGGCGGCGCCCTCGAAGGACCGGCCCTCGCACGGCTGCTGCTGGACCAGATCGAGCGGGACCTCGATCCGGTGCTGTCGGTCTCCTTTCCCACCCTGCGCCCCCATTTCTCGACCCGGCCCCGCGACGCCGATCAGCGCTCCTTCTCGCGGCGGCTCCAGGGCGGCAGCGACGGGGACCGGCCGGAAGCCGAGGACTACGAGGGCAACGAGAACGGAGGCCCCGCGGTCAAGACCGGGCTCAAGGCGCTGGAGGACATCTGGGACGTCAGCATCGTGGCCGCGCCGGGCCATTCCCACAAGGCGAACGGCGACGCCAACGTGCAGGCGACCGCCAACGCGCTGATCTCCCATTGCGAGCGGATGCGGTACCGGATCGCGGTGCTCGACTCCAAGAACGCGGAGGGCATCGGCGAAGTGCGCGCCTTCCGGGCGGTGTTCGACTCCAAGTACGCCGCGCTCTACTACCCCTGGGTGCGGGTGCTGGACCCGATCACCGACCGGGAGATCAACCTGCCGCCGAGCGGCTTCGTGGCGGGGATCTACGCGCGCAACGACATCGAGCGGGGGGTCCACAAGGCCCCCGCCAACGAAGTGGTGCGCGGCGCGATCGACTTCGAGGTCCCGCTCAACAAGGCCCACCAGGACGTGCTCAATCCGGAGCACATCAACGCGCTCCGCTACTTCACCGGGCGAGGCTACCGGGTGTGGGGCGCGCGGACGATCACCTCGGACCCGGAATGGAAATACGTCAATCTCCGGCGGTATTTCGCGTTCCTGGAGCAGTCGATCGAGCGGGGAACCCAGTGGGCGGTGTTCGAGCCGAACGGCGACGAGCTGTGGGCCAACGTGCGCCGCACGGTGGACGATTTCTTGTTCAACGAGTGGAAGTCGTCCCACCTGCTGGGCACCCGGCCCGAGGAAGCCTACTTCGTCCGCTGCGATCGCACGACCATGACCCCCAATGACCTGGACAATGGCAGGATGATCTGTCTCATCGGGGTCTGTCCGCTTCGGCCGGCCGAGTTCGTGATCTTCCGCATCGGACAATGGACCGCGGACCGTCCCGCCTAACACGCGCGCCCGAGGAGATGACCGATGGCAACCAAACGTGACCGCCCCTACAGCCAGTTCAATTTCCTGGTGTCGATCGACGGCGCCCCCGGCAACGCGATTCCGGAGGCCGCCTTCCAGGAAGTCAGCGGCCTGGGCACCGAGATCACCGTCGCCGAGTACCGGCCCGGGAACTACCCGGTCAACAGCGCGATGAAAATGACCGGGACGTTCAAGATCCCCGACGTGACCCTGAAACGCGGGGTGTTCGGGGAGCTCGAGGTGCTCCACAACTGGATGCGCGCGGTGCGCGACGGGAACGAGAACTCCCGCAAGACCGTGAGCATCAAGCTCCAGAGCGAGGATCACACCAGCACGGTGCAGGAGTGGGTCCTCAAGGAAGCCCGGCCGATCAAATACACCGGGCCGGCGCTCTCGGCCAAGGGCACCGACGTCGCAATCGAGGAGCTGGTCCTCGCCTGCGAAAACATGGACATCCTCTAACCGCGCCATGGCCACCACCGCGTCGCGGCGCCCGGGAATCGCCTTCGAGACGGTAGCCCCGTCCGTGACCGGCGCGCTGCCCCGCACCGACATCGCGGGATTCGCCGGGTTCGCGGCGGCGGGGCCGCCCCCCCTGCCGGTCGCGATCGAGAGCGCGGCGCAGTTCCGCGATCTCTTCGGCCCCGACGTCGAGCTGGGCCGCTCGGCCAACGGGGCGCGGGTCAG
>DATCXX010000042.1:0-9025 GCA_036565615.1 Gemmatimonadales bacterium
CGGCCGGCCCGGGCGAGATAGGCCGCGGTGACCAGCCCGTTATGGCCGCCGCCGACGATCACGCAGTCGTAGCGCCGGCTCATGCTTTCTTCCGCTCCGGGTTGAAGAACGGGAGCTCGGTCACCCGCGCCGCCGCCCGCAACCGCCGGTGCTCCACGGTCACCTCGAGCCCGACGTCGGTACCCGCGGCAAAGTGGGGCGCCCGGAGATGGGCAAGCGCCAGGTACTGCTTGAGGAGCGGCGACCAGCATCCGCTGGAGGCGTATCCGATCTGGGTGCTCCCCCGGTACACCGGCGTGCTGACCCGCCAGGCGGTGGCCGGGAGCTGGGGCGGCAGCCCCGCCTCCGCGTACAGCGATTCGAGTGAGGGCCAGTCCACCGCCAGACCGACGAAGCGCCAGGCCGGTCCCCGCCGCCGCTCGGCGCGCAGCGCGGCGCGGCCGTTGTAGGGGCCCTTCTCCGCGGGAACCGTCCACGAAAGGCCCAGCTCGAGCGGCGAGGACTTCTGGGCTTCGATCAGGGCGTGGTGCGAGGAGTGGTAGTCCACGTCGAGCATGATCAATCCCGCCTCGATGCGCGCCATGTCGAGCGCCCAGATGCCCGCCGGGGTGATGCCGTAGGGCGTTCCGGCCTCGAGCAGGGCGTCCCAGACCGGCACCGCATCGGCGGCGGGAATCCAGATCTCGTAGCCGAGGTCCCCGGTGTAGCCGGTCCGCGAGACGGTCACCGGAATGTCCCGGATGGTGGTGTCGATCAGCCGGAAGTATTTGAGTGCCGAAAAATCCGCCGGGCTCACCTGCTCCAGAATGGCCCGCGACAGCGGGCCCTGAAGCGCCAGCGCGCCGACCCGGGCGGACACCTCCTCGAGCTGCACGTCCATTCCCGCGCCGTTGAGCGAGAGCCAGCGGAGATTGGGCTCGGCGCTGGTCAGCCGGTACACGCCCTCCGACAGCCGGCTCACGGTGCCGTCGTCGATCACTTTGCCGTGGCGGTCGCACCACGAGGTGTAGAGCACCTGTCCGACCCGGCACCGGGTGACGTCGCGGGTGACCATGCGGTCGAGCAGCCGGGCCGCGTCCGGGCCCGAGATCAGGTACTTGTAGAGCGGGGAGACGTCGAACAGCGCCGCCGCATTGCGGATCGCGGCGTACTCCCGGTCGTGCACCAGCTCGTAGGCGCTGGCCACCGCGTGGCCGGCCCAGCGTCGCCACGCCTGACCCTGCACCAGCGGAGCGGTTCGGATGTGAAAGGGGGTGGTCTTGAGCACGGTGCGATTCTAGTCGGTCGGCGGTGAGGCCGCGAGGGCGGCGGCTTTTTCGGGGTTTGCACGGTGGACACCGGGAACCGGGCGGACTATTCATTCTGCCCGATGCGCCCATCCCTGCTCGTCGCGATGACCACGATGCTGCTCTTGCTGCCCCTCCCGGGCAGCGTGGCCCGCGCCCAGGATTCCGCCGGCACCCCCGCGCCCGAGAAGCCGTTCAGCGCGCTGTCGCGCGCGCTGCTCGGGGGACGCGACTCGCTGGTCCGTCTGACCCGGCAGCAGGTCGGCCTCAAGTACCGGCTCGGCGCGGTCAAGCCCGGCCTGGCCTTCGATTGCAGCGGCCTGGTCAAGTGGATCATGGCGGCCTTCGACCTGAAGCTCCCCCGGACCGCCGCGGAACAGGCCCGCCTTGGCACCCCGGTCCCCAAGGATACGGCCCAGCTGCTGCCCGGTGACCTGCTGTTGTTCGGCCGGGGCCGGCGGGTGACTCACATCGGGATTTACGTCGGCGAGGGGAAATACGTCCACGCCGCCAACCGGCGAAAGGGCGTCATCGAGAGCGAGATCTCGCCCCCCGATTCGCGCTGGTGGAAAGGAGCCCGCCGGGTGATTCCCGACGTGGATCTCGCGGCCCTGTTGCGGGGAACCTGAAGCTGGATGCTGGTGACTGAAGGCTGAAGGCTGCGGGCTGCAGGCTGCAGGCTACCAATACTCCCACCTCCCCCGCGACAGCACATACGCCGACAGACAGGCGTTGGTCACCGCGTGCGCCAGGATCAGGTCGCCCAGGCTCCGGGTCCTCCGCATCCAGAAGTTGTAGAGCAGCCCCGCCGCCAGTCCCACATCCCACATCGCTCCGTGCTCGCTGGCGAAGAGCAGCGCCGTGAGCAGGAAGGACGCGGTGGTGAACTGCCCCAGCGGAACTTGCTGGAAGTCGTCCACGTGATCGATCCAGCGGGGCAGCCAGCCCCGCCAGAACAGCTCCTCCACGATCGGCACCAGGATCGCGGCGCGGGCAAACCGGAGCGCGAGCACCAGGGTGTCGTGCCGGACCTCGACCGGCACGGTCCCCTCCACCTTGCCGGTCAGTCCGTTGGTGAAGAGCCAGGAGCCGCGAAAATCCGGAAACAGGACATCCGGAGCGATCCACAGGGCAAAGATCCCCACGCCCAGCGCGATGCTGGTGGTCCAGTGCCGCACCCGGAGGGAGATGACCCGGCGGGAGCAGAGCAGCAGGACGGCCGTCACCACCGCGACCCGGAGCACCGCTTCCACCCGGGGCGGAATCGGCAGCCGGGGCCCCAGCACCAGCAGCACCATGAAGGTCGCGAAGGGCGCGACGTAGGGGAGCGAGGGGTAGCGCTCGGTGAGGCGCATGGCGAGAGCCTCCAGCCGTCAGCCCTCAGCCGCTGAAGGCTGAAGGCTGATGGCTGAGGGCTAAAAGGTGTAGCTCACCTTGGTGAGCAGGAAGCGCCCCAGGTTCGGCACCCCCACGAACGTGGCGTAATGCTTGTTGAGGAGGTTCTGGACATTGAGCGAGATCAGCATGTTGCGGGCGCCCACCGGCGGCCGCCAGGTGCCCTGCAGATCGAGCACACCGTAGGAATCGATCGGAAGCAGCGCATTCGGATCATCCGGATCGGGGGAGCTCACGTACACCCCGGAGTTGACCGGGAACCCCTTCACCGCCCGGAACCGGGTCTCCGCGCTCCACCCGTTGGGAGCGTCCTGCCAGCCCACGGTGACCGAGCCCTTGCTCTTCGACGCATTGAGCGCAATGTCGGTGGGACCGTTCACCTCGGTCTTGGAGAAGAAGTCCTTGTTGACGAAGGAGTAACTCCCCGCCAGGGTGAGGTGGCTCCCCACCACCACGTCCATCGCCAGGTCGGCGCCCCAGAGATCCACTTCGCCGAAATTCCGGTAGGTGAGGAAGATGTCGGGCCGCGCGGTGAGCGGCGTATTGGTCGGGACCACCGTGCCCAGCGGCACGCCCGTGGTCGCGACCGTGGTGGCCGCGGACAGTCCCGCCATCCCGGTCCCCAGCGCGGTGGCGGTCGCGGCCGCGTTGGGCACACCCGCCTGGGTGAACAGCGCGGTCAGATAGGAGATGGTCGTGGCGCGATCGAGGAAGACGGTGGGCGATTCGACGATCAGGGGACCGGTGAAGTTGCGCTTGTGCTCGTACCAGGCGTCGGCCGAGATCTGGAACCGTCCTCCCAGCAGCGCCTTGTATCCGGCCTCGACCTGGTGACTGATGGTCGGCTCGAGCCGTGCGATGTCCTGCACCTGGTCGGCCTGAATGTCCACGAACTGCCGGGTGGTCGGGTTGAGGAGCCGGAGCTGCGTGGCGACCTGGGTGGTCGGCGCATTGGCCTGCATCAGTGGACACAGCTGGCCCGCCGACGCGCAGACCGCCCCCACCGCGACCTGCCACAGCGCGGCCGCGTTGGCGGGCAGGAGCTCGGGCGTTCCCGCCGGCAGCAGCGGCTGGAAGGGGGTCCGCATGCAGAGGCCGTTTCCGACTCCGCCGGTGCACCCGGTGCCGGAGCGGAACTGGAAGCCGTCCTTGGGAACCCCCAGGGCGCGCACGTCATAGGCCAGCCCGCCGCCCAGCGGAATCTGCCCGGCGGTGATGTCGAGGAAGAGGTTGTTGTTGGTCGGGGTCGAAAAGGCCCGGTTGAAGGTGACTCGGAACGCCTGGTTCTCGTCGGGCTGGAACACCAGCGCGGCCCGGGGCGACCAGACCGCGGACTCGAGCCGGCTGTGCTTGTCGACCCGGATCGCCCCCACCAGGTCGAGCTTCGGGCTCAGGTGAACGACGCTGTGGAGATACCCGCCGACCTCCTTGATGTCGTCGTCCGGTTCGTTGGAGCCGTTGATCGTGCCGCCGGTGCGGGCGTCGGTATAGATGTAGTCGGCGCCGTACAGAATCGTCGCCCGCGCCGAGAACAGATCGAATCCGTTCTGGAACTGACCCGACCACACCCGGGAGCTGTCCTGGATGGGATTGCCGTCCCGGAGCAGGAAGGTGCGGCCCGCATTGCTGAAGTTGCCGAATCCTTGGGCAAAGAACCGCTTGTGCCGGAACCGGAGCTGTGCCGCGGAATACTTCCAGTCCCGGGCCTGCCCCGCGCCGATCCCGGTGTATTCAATCAGGCTCTTGGCGTTGGTCATCCCGAAGGTGCCGATGATTTCGGTATTCAGATCGGGCCGGACGTCCAGCCGGGCTTCGCCGCCCCACTGCTCCAGGTTGAAGTCGCGGCAGCCCGTGGTGGTGTTGCACTGCCCCGCCGGGATGCCGAGCGCCGGCTTCTGGGTGTTGAGATTGGCCGGCTCGGCCGGGTCCCGCTCTTGCCACTCGGTGCCTTTGAGGTAGTTCCCCGAAACCTTGAAGGCGACCTTGGACCCCAGCCGCATGGCGTGCCGCCCGGTGACCCGCCAGAGTCCCTGGGTTCCGTCGAGGGAGTTGAAGCTCGGATCGGCGCAGCGGACGTCGCCGCACACCCGCTCGGTGGAGCCGGCCCGTACTCCGGCCTCGAGCGCCAGCGTCGTGCCGGTGGACGTGAAGGGGGAGCGGGTCAGGATGTTGAGGACGCCGTTGGCCGAATTGGGGCCGTAGAGGGCGGCGCCCGGTCCCAGCACGAACTCGATCCGCTCGATGTCCTCGTTGGTGGTGGGGAAAAAGGTCGCCACGTTCACCCGGAGCGAGGGCACCGCGGCGTAGCGGTAGTCGATCAGGGTGAGCAGCGCCCCGGAAAAGAGGTTGTTGAAGCCCCGGGCCACCACGTTGGACTGCACCAGGCCGCCCTGGACCAGGTCCGCGCCCGGCACGCTCTTCAGGTGATCGGCCACGGTGAGCGCCGGGCGCTCCTCGATCTCCTGGCGGGAGATCGCAAAGACCGCCGCCGGCGCCTCGGTCTGCTTCTCCTCGACCTTGGATACGGTGGTCACCGAGACGTCTTCGAGCCGCATCGCCTGCTGGCTCAGTGCGGCATCCACCGTGGCGGTGCCGCCGGCGGACACGACCGTGCCGGGAAAGTCCCGGGGGCCGTATCCGACACTGAGGACCCGCACGGTATAGGATCCCGGCGCCACTCCGGTGATCCGGTAGGAGCCGTCCGATCGGGTCTTCCCCTGCGCCGCGAGCACCCCGTTCGCTTCGAGATTGACGGTGGCGCCCGCAAGCGGACCGCCCCCGTCGGTGCTGGTGATCTTGCCGGTGACGGTGCCGGACTGGGCCAGCGCGGATCCAGTGGCAGCCAGCGCGACGATCAACGAGAGCAGAGAGGTGCGGAGGGGGCGCGCCATTGCGGAGTACCTCGGAGGGAAGGGAGGACCACGGGCGTGGAGTAATATACGACTCGGGCCGTGAGAAGTGTCAAGGATTCGCACGCACTTCCCGCCGGGAATTGTCACGGGCTGTGCAAGTCGGCGAGGGAGCGGCGTCTGTGTACATGCAACCCCAAAATTGAGCAGTTCTCAGGGTTTCGGGGAGATCCGGCCCTCGTTCGGAGTGCCGGCCCACGTGACCGACCTCGGGAGGAAATCCGTATGACCAAATGGATCGCCGCACCTCTGGCGCTCGTCGCCGCCCTCGCCTGCGATCGTGGGGGCACCGGCGTCGCCGCGCGCATCCCGTCTGACTCGTCCGAGTTCTACCGGACTCAAGTTGAGCAAATGACGACCGTAGCGGCAGCCAAGGACAGTCTGGTCCGGGACCTCGCCGAGACGACTCGTCTGCTCTCGGACATCAACACCGAGATCATGAAGGTCTCCGCCTCCCGCAAGCCGGTCGAGCCGGTCGTGGGCGGCGAAGGCGTAGCCACCAACGATCGCGCCATGGTGCTGAAGCGAGTCCAGGATCTGACCGCGCGTCTCAAGGCCAACGAGTCCCGCCTGGCGGCCAGCCAGCGCCGGCTCCGCAGCCTCACCTCCCAGACCGACAGCCTCAAGGGCTTCGTGACGGACCTCCAGGCCACCATTGACGGCCTCAACGCGACGCTGGAGAGCCAGCGGACCACGATCGCCACGATGGAAGCCGACCTGACCGGCGCCCGTCAGCAGGTGGCGACACTCTCGACCGAGAAGGCCGAGCTGACCGACACCGTCTCCGCGGTAACCACCCGCGAGAACACGGTCTATTACGTCATCGGGACCCGGTCCGAGTTGAAGGATCGCGGAATCATCAAGGAAGAGGGCGGCACCCGCTTCCTGATCTTTACCCGCACCGGTGAAGTGCTCAAGCCGGGCGACAACCTCGATCCCTCGGCCTTCACCCAGGTGGACCGCCGGACCGTGACCGAGATCAAGCTCCCGGATCCGAACAAGGAGTACCAGCTGGTCTCCAACCAGAACATCGCCTACAGCAACATTCCGCTGGACGCGAAGGGCCGCATCAAGGGCTCGCTCCAGATCAGCTCGCCGGAGCGGTTCTGGGGTCAGCACAGGTTCCTGATCCTGGTCGAGCGGTAAACGCGACCGCCCGATCACTCGGGCAGCAACGGGGGGGCCTCGGGTTGAGGCCCCCCCGTTACTTTCCCTGTCCCTCACCTGCTCCCGGATCGCCATGCCTCGCGCGGCCCGCATGCTGCTCATCCCGTTCGCCACCGCGCTGCTCGGGATCATCGCCCCGGCCGCCCGGGCCCAGAACGCGAAGGATGCCGTCGCCCGCCGGCTGGAGCGGGAGATCTTCGAGCAGCTGATCCGGAGGTCAGGGGTCAGGGGTCAGTGATCTGTGATTCAGGAGGGAGCATGAACCAGACTCGGAGAGAGTTCGTGAAGTCCACCGCGGCAGCGGGGCTTGCGGGTACCATCCCACTGACCCCTGACCACTGGCCCCTGACCACTCAGGATCCTTTGCGATTCCGCGCTCCTCCCCTTCCTCTGGTCCGCATCGGGTTCGTGGGCATCGGAGGTCAGGGGAGCAGTCACCTCGAGAACCTGCTCACCCTCGAGGGAGTCGAGATCGCCGCGCTCTGCGACATCGTGCCCGAAAAGGTGACCGCCTGGCAGCGGAAGATCCGGGAGGCGGGCCGGAAGGAGCCGGTGGGGTTCACCCGCGGGCCCCGGGATTTCGAGCGGATGTGCGCCGAGCAGGAGCTGGACCTGGTGTTCAACGCGACGCCCTGGGAATGGCACGTGCCGATCATTCTCGCCGCCCTGCGCAACGGCAAACATTCCGCCTCCGAAGTCCCGCTGGCCTACACCGTGGATGACTGCTGGGCCGTGGTCGAGGCCGCGGAAAAGTTCGCCCGCCACTGCGTGATGATGGAGAACTGCAACTACGACCGGCTCGAAATGCTCGGACTCAACCTGGCCCGGAAGGGCCTGCTGGGCGAGCTGCTCCACGCCGAGTGCGGTTACAATCACGATCTCCGGGCCATCAAGTTCTCCACCGACGGCGAAGGGCTCTGGCGCCGGGCCCATGCAACTCGGCGGAACGGAAACCTCTACACGACCCACGGCCTCGGACCGATCGCCGAAGCGATGGGCATCACCCGGGGAAACCGGCTCGACTACCTGGTATCCCTGAGCGGTCCCTCCCGCGGACTCCAGGCCTGGCAGTCCGAGCATCTCTCCCCGGACGATCCTCGCCGCCGGGAGCGCTACGTGCTGGGCGACGTGAACGCTTCCCTGCTCCGCACCACCGCGGGGCAGACCATCTATCTCACCCACGACACCAACCTGCCCCGTCCCTACAGCCGGAAGTATGTCCTCCAGGGCACCCGGGGGATCCTCGAGGGATATCCCCGGCGGGTCTATATCGAGGGCCACAGCGGCGCGCCCCATCGCTGGGATCCGGTGGAGAAGTGGTTCGAGAGCCACGACCATCCGCTCTGGAAGAGCGAGACGGTCAAGCAGGCCAGCGTAGGGCACGGCGGGATGGACTGGCTGGAGGACTGGCGGCTGATCAACTGCCTGCGGGACGGGGCCCCCACCGATCAGAACGTCTACGACGGTGCCACCGTCAGTGTGGTGGGCCCGCTCAGCGAATGGTCGGTGGCCAACGGGAGCAAGCCGGTCAAGGTTCCCGATTTTACCCGGGGACGCTGGAAGCACACGGCCCCGCAGGGAATCGTGGAGGCGTGACGGGAAGCGGATGGTGGGATGCGGATGGCGGGTAGGGGGGTGGTAGATGGCGGTCCCCGCTTGCCGCTTGCCGCTCCCCGCTATCCTACTCTCCCTTCAGCACCGCCTGGGGCTCGACCTGCGCGGCGCGGCGGGCCGGGAGCCAGCTGGCCAGCAGCGCCACCAGGACCACCGCTCCGCTTACCGCGAGGAGGATGACCGGATCGCCGGGCGCCACACCGTAGAGCTGGGCCTGGATCACCTTGCCTCCGGCCAGCGCGCCGAGCACTCCCAGCACCAGGCCCGCCAGCACCAGCAGCATGCCGTTGCCCATGACCACGCGGAGGACCTGCCCCCGGTTGGCCCCCAGTGCCAGGCGAATGGCGATCTCCCGGCGGCTCAGGCCCACCACGAAGGCGATCACCCCGTAGATGCCGATGGCGGCCAGCACCAGGGCCACCGCGCTGAAGCCGGTCAGCACCAGCGAGCCGAAGCGGGGCGCCGAGTTCTGCGCCGCGAGGGCGCTCTCCAGCGGCGCCACCTGGAAGAGTGGCAGTCCGGGATCGAGGACCGCGACTTCGCGCTGCAGCAGCGGAGTAGACAGCAGGCTTCCGTCCCGCATCCGCACCGCGATCTCCAGGTCGGTGGCAGTTCGCTGGGCGAAAGGATAGTAGACGTCGGGCTCGCTCCCCG
>DATCXX010000043.1:0-3992 GCA_036565615.1 Gemmatimonadales bacterium
CGCTCGGGCTGATAGCCGCGAATGGCCGCGGCGATCTCCTCTCCCCGGGTGGAGGCCCCGTAGCGCGCCGCGAGCGTTCGCTCCAGCAGCCGCTCCATCTCGGTGAATCCGCGATCGCGGGCCATTTCGAGCCGGTCGCCCAGGCTCACCCCCAGGGCCCCCCGATCGACCAGGAATTCGGCGACCTCGAGCCGGTTGTTGCGCACCGCGAAGGAGAGCGGGGTCCGGTACTCGTAATGGGAGCGGATCAGCGAGGGGTCTTTGGCCAGCAGGCGCTTCACCGAGTCGAGATCGCCGGTCTCGCAGGCCAGAAACATCTCCCAGACTTCGGAGCCCCGGCCCGGAGACCAGAGCCACGGCGTGTCCTGGGTGAGCGCTTCGGGCTGGATCATGCAGCGATCCAATTCAGAGAAGGTCGAGCCGGCCCGGGCGCTCCGGGTCGGCCCCCAAGTCTACGGTCATGCTCTTCCCGTCCACAATACCGAAGCCGAACCCCGGTGGGCGGCACCGACCGGGATCCGCTCAGCGTGATCGCTGACGAACATGGCGGCCGGACTGACACATCAGACGGCCGATAACTTTTCCACGCGGCAGCGCCGTGTGCCGCGATTTCCCTGCCGCCGTCCCCATCATCGGAAATGAGGAGACGCGGCCGCGCCGGGCAGGATCCCGGCGTGCCCGCACCAGAACGGCGGAGAGGAAATGTCCGGCGACCGACAGCACGATGCTGGGGAAGAACCTGCGGCGGAGCATGCCATCGCCGAGTTCCGCATGGCTGCCGAGCGGACCGTCGGTGCCTGGTCCGATGCCAGGCTGGACGCGGTGATCGCCAGGCTCCGGCGGGACAGTACCCGGAAGCCGGACAATGTCGCGCTCCTGATGTTCCTGGACGACGCCAGGCTGCGACGGCATGAAATGCGATCCCACTCCGACGGGAAAGGAGACCGCTCCCTGGAAATCATCCGGTGACCCGGACTTGACAGAACATTCCGGGTCCCTTTGCTTTTCAGATGTATCCGCATACGCGGATACGTCCAGGAGCGCCATGGCTCGAAGTCCTTCCACCCTCCGGCATTCGCCTCGCGCGATCGAGGATCATCGTGGACTGTTCGGCGGACTGGCCGATCCGGTCCGGATCCGGCTCCTGAACCTTCTCGCCGCCGGCGAGCTTTGCGTGTGCGACCTGACCGAGATCCTCGGACTCCCGCAGTCGAGCGTGTCCCGCCACCTGGCCTACCTGCGCCGGGCCCGATTGGTGGAGACCGAGCAACAGGGGAAGTTCGCACATTACCGGCTCGCGGAGCCGCGAAGCACCGTCCATCGGAGCCTGCTCGCCTGCGTGCGGTCCTCCTTCCTGGACACGCCTGCCCTGGATCGAGAGCGTGGCAAGGCCGCCGGCCGGGTCCGTTCCCGCGCTGTGGCGCCCTGTTGAGACCGGGGTGAAAGGAGCTGTCGTGCGCTACGCGCTGATCTCCGACATTCACGGCAACGAGCCGGCCCTGCGCGCCGTGCTGGCGGATATCGCCTCCAGGCCTGATGTAGGCGCCACCTACCACCTGGGCGACCTGGTTGGCTACGCGCCCTGGCCCGACGAAGTCGTCGCGATCCTGTGGCGCGAGGCGATTGCCGGGGTGGCCGGGAACTACGACTCCACCGTTGCCAACGATTACCAGCATTGCGGTTGCCGGTACGAGGACCCCCGGCAGGAGGAGCTGTCGCACCTCTCCTATGCCTGGACCCGCGCCCAGGTCTCCGCCGAAACCCGGCTTCGGCTGGGCGGGCTGCCGTTTCGGATCGACCTCCGCCCACTGGGCGGGCACGTCGCCGGACCCAGCGTGATCCTCCTGCATGGCAACCCGACCCTCAACACGGTGTACGTGACGGACGATCGATCGGACGAGTTTCTGAACCGGATGGGACAAGCGGCCGGGGCGAAGCCGGGGGACACGGTGTGCTTCGGTCACACCCACATTCCCTGGCATCGGGTTGTCGACGGGGTCCACTTCCTGAATACCGGGAGCGTCGGCCGCCCCAAAGACGGGGATTGGAGGGCGGGCTATGCCCTCCTCAGCGTGGACACGGGCAAGGTGGGGGTCGAGTTCGTCCGGGTTGAGTACGATGTCGAAGCGACGGCGCGGGCGATCCTCGCCAGCGAGCTGCCCGATGAGCTGGCCGAGTATCTGCGAACCGGCGGCAAACCCGGGGCGCTCGCCGGGGGCTGAGGGAAGCGGAATCGGCTCGCGGCACTACATCTCCGAGCTGCTCGGCACCTTTGTGCTGGTGGCGCTCGGCCCGGGTGCCGCGATGGTTTCGGGAACGACCCATGCGTTCGGGCACTCCGGAGTGGCGCTGTCCTTCGGGCTGGCGGTGACCCTGGTGATCGTCGCGACCGGGCACCTGGGCGGAGCACACATCAATCCCGCGGTGACCATCGGACTCTGGTCGGTGCGCCAGTTCCCCGGCCGCCAGGTGATTCCCTACGTCGCCGCACAACGCCTGGGCGCGGTATTGGCCTCGGCGACCCTGCTCTGGATCCTGGGCTCCGAGGGGGGCTTCGGTGCGACGACACCCGCCGTCGCCACGTCCAAAGCCTTTGCGGTGGAGGCGGAGGGAGCTTCAACCCGGCGCGGAGCCTGGGGCCGGCGGTGGTCGGAGACATCTGGGCGGCACATTGGCTGTACTGGCTCGCGCCCACCCTGGGAATGACCGCCGCCATGCACGCGTATCGGAGATTGCGGAACAGCTCGGCCGACCCTATTTGAGGCTCGCAACCCCTCCGGTTGCGACCAGCAGGAGCCAGATCCCGAGCAACCCGATCGCGATACCCACGACCTGTCCGAACCGGCGGGGCGAGAGCCCCAGCAGCATCCGCTCCCCCAGCAGCGTCCCGATGAGGACGCCGGCGGTCGCAATCCCGATCGGCACCGCGAGCGGCAGCAGCTTCGACCCGCTGCTCCACAGATAGACCGGAGTCCGGGCCAGGTCCACCAGCACCCCGGTCGCCGTGGCGGTGGCCACGAAGCGCACCGGAGACAACCCGAACGCGGTCAGCGCCGCCGAGCGCAGCCCGCCCTGATTCCCCGCAACCCCGCCGAAGAATCCCGAGAGCAACCCCAGGACCGCCACCAGCGCGCCCCGGGGATGCCACCGGGCGGTCCACCCGGTCAGCTGGGCCAGAGCGGTGAGGAGGAGCAGTCCGCCCAGCACTCCGGTGAGTGTCGTGGGACCCAGGCGGGTGTAAAGCAGGGCGCCGGCAAGGGCTCCGGCCGCGCTGAGCAGCCCGAACCGGATCAGGACCGGGCGGTCGATGCTGGCCCGGAGCCGCCAGCATCGCACGGCGGTGGCGATGGCGTGGGGCACGGTCACCGCCGCCACCGCCACACCGGTTCCGTATCGCGCCGCCAGCAGCGGGGTCAGCAGGCTCCCGATGCCGAACCCCACGATCGAGGCGGTCGCGCCCGAGACCACCGCGACCAGCAGCAGCACGACCCCATACCAGGCCACCGGTCACCGCCCTTCGTTGTGGCAATTCCGGATTCTGCGTCGTCCTGATTCGACATCATCATCATACTGCCTACCCGCACAGGAGGACATCGATGCTGCTGGTCCGCGAGATCATGCACTGCAAGCCGGGCAAGGTGCGCCCCATGGTGGAAAAGTTCGTTGCGATGGACAAGCTGGGCCGGAAGGCCGGGATGCCCGGGATGCGGGTGATGACCGACTTCTGCGGCGAGCGCTACTGGACCATTGTGGCCGAGATGGAAGTGTCCAGCGTGGCCGAGTTCGAGAAGATGATGCAGGGGACCGGCCAAAGCGCCGACGATCTGAAGGAGATGGAGCGGCTGATGGAAGGCTACCACGATCTGGTCGAGTGGGGCCGCCGGGAGATCTACAAGATCGAAGGATGACCGCGCGCCCGACCCCTTATCCCGGCGCCGAACGCTTCCTCCCGGAGCGCCGCACCCTTCCCGCGCTCCGGGAAGCGGCGGCCG
>DATCXX010000366.1:0-6779 GCA_036565615.1 Gemmatimonadales bacterium
CGGATGCTGTACTCGATCGGGTCCTGGATGAAGTTGAACCCGGGCACACCCACCCGGTCGAAGGACTGGTGGTCGGTCCCGCCGGTGTTGCCGTCGCGCACCGCGAGCACACCGAGGTCGCGGAAGGGCGAAAGGATCTGCTCGAAGATGGGAACCACGGCGCTGTTGGACTGGCTCCAGATGCCCCGGATCTTTCCGGTGCCGTTGTCGAGGTTCACGTAAGCCGAGATCTTGGGCAGCTCGGCCTGGTGAATCCGGAGATACCGGCTGGAGCCGATCAGCCCCTGCTCTTCGCCGGTCCAGAGTCCGATCCGCACGGTGCGGCGCATCGGCATGCCCAGGGTCTTGAGAATCCGGATCGCCTCCATCATCACCACCGAGCCGGCGCCGTTGTCGGTGGCGCCGGTGCCCGAGTGCCAGCTGTCGAAGTGGGCGCCCAGCATCACCACCTCGTCCGCTTTGTCGGTGCCGGGAATCTCCGCCACCACGTTGGCGGGCGTGCGATTGTCGTCGAGGAAGCGGGTTTGCAGGTTGAGCTCCACCCGCGCCGGCAGCCCGCGCTGCGCCACCCGGTAGAGGGTGCCGTACTGCTCGTGCGCCACCAGCAGGTTGGGCACCGGGTTGTAGATGCTGTCCCGGGCCGACCGGCCGTCAAGATGGCCGCCGTTGCGGATGATGCCGTAGGTCCATCCGGACGACTGGAGCACCGCCGCGGGCTGCTCGCTGCGAAGCAGCCGGGCTGCCGCGGCGTTGAGAGCTGCCTGGCGCTGGAAGTTGTTTTGTCCGCCTCCCTGGCGGCCACCCTGCGCCGGGGGCTCGGGAGGGGTGAGCAGGTCCTCGAGCGCGATGCGGCGGTCTCGCGGCTCGAACTCCGGCCCGATGACCGCCGGCGCGCCCCGCAGCACGCAGGCTCCCTTGAGCTTGCCGGTGTACTTCGCCAGGTCGGCGGAGTCCCGCACCTCGAAGACCACCACCGGACAGGTGATCGTTCCCTTGGTGCTCCCGCTCCAGGCCTGGGGGTACGCGTCGAGCGGCTTGGTCCACGGGTCGAGGATCCGGCCGCTGTAGGAGACGATTTCCCAGCCCCGGCCAAACGTGGTGTCCCAGGGCTCGACCTTCACGTTGGCCAGGCCCCAGGAGCGGAACGTCTCCGCCGCCCACTGGTTGGCCTTGCGGCTGCCGGGCGAGTTGGTGAGCCGGGCGCCGATGACGTCGGTCAGATAAGACGCCAGATCGTCGAGCTTGGAGCGGTTGAGCCCCTCGTCCCGGATTTTCTGGACGGCGGAGAGATCGACCCGCTCCATGACGGTCTGGGAGGAAGCGGGAGCAGCGGAGATGGCGAGCACACAGCCTGCCATCGCGATGGCGCGAGCGAGATTCATGGTCCGGATATCCTCAAGGGAAGATTCAAGGCTAATACGTCCCGGCCTCCGGGGCTGTTGACCCCGGAGTCCGACCGTCATCGCGAGGCCCGGAGGGCCGAAGCGATCCCGTCACCTACGGCCGCGCGATCGCGGCGAGCCGGCGCTCGATTTCGCTCCGGGGAATCCACCGCCCCGCGACCATCACCCCGGCGCGGCGCGCCACGTTGCCGATGTCGCTCAGCGGATTGGCGTCGAGCAGGATCAGGTCCGCCCGCTTGCCGTTCCCGATGGTCCCGGCTTCGCCGGTGGTGCCCAGCAGCGCCGCCACGTTGCGGGTCCCGGTGGCCAGGGCCTGCCAGGGGGTGAGCCCGGCCGCGACATAGGTGCCCAGCTCCCGGGTGGTGGAGAACCCGGGCGCGTTCCAGAGCTGGGGCGCGTCGGATCCCAGCACGATGCCGACCCCGGCGTCGTGCAGGCCCTTCAGAATCCGGCGCCGGAGCGCGATGAACTCCCGCCGCATCTCCGGCGTCATCCCCGGGGCATTGCGGAAATTGTTGGTGGCGGTGGTCCAGCCCTGGATCATGGCTTCCGATACGTGACGCATATCGGGCCGGGCGGCGAGCTGCTCCACCGGATCCTCCCCCGCCATCGCTTCCAGGAAATACTCGGTGGGGACGATCCACACCCCGGAGGCTTGGGCGGCGGCGATCAGCGCGGGAAGCCGGGACTGGTCGAGCTGGTTGACCAGGTTGACCCCGAAGAAGCCGCCCTGTGCCGTGGTGAGGGTGGCCCCGGGCCGGAGCATCGCCTCCACGAAGCCGTCGATGTGGTCGATGGTCCAGTAGCGGGCTTCCAGGGCGCGGTGCAGCCCCACGTCCAGCGGGACATGGCCCGCGAAGCGGATGCCGACCCGCTGCGCGGTGGCGGCCAGGGAGTCGAACGCCACCCGGCTCACTCCCGGATGGATCTTGAGGAAATCGTAGCCCATCGCCTTCTCGGCCAGCACCATGCGCACCGCCGAATCGGGACTCGGCACGCTGCCGCTGCTGAACGACGGACCCGAAGTCCAGATCCGGGGGCTCAGGATCTCACCCCGCGCCGCCCGGTCGCGGAAGGGCAGGTGGCGAGGCGTGCCGAGCATGCTGCGCACCGTGGTGACGCCGTTGAGCGCGAAGAGCTCGAGCACCCGGGCGATGGTCGAATCGGCCGCATTCCCCGGCGGCACGTGGGCATGCATCTCGGCCAGCGCGGGGATCAGGTACTTCCCGGTCCCGTCCACCCGGGTGGCGCCCTCGGGAACTCGGACCGAGGCGCTGGGCCCGAAGGACACGATGCGGTCGCCCCGGGTGACGACGGTGTATCCCGGCAGGGTCCGCTCCCGGTCCATCGGAATCACGTTCACGTTCACAAAGGCCACCGGCGGCGCAGCGGAGTGCCGGAGGACCCGCCCCGCCCGCGCCGCCGTCATCGCGCCGTTTTCCACCTCGACCTGCCCGTTCACGATCACGTGGGGAATGCCGTCGGGGTACTGGTGCGGCTGGGTGAAGGTGGCCCGGTCCGCCACCGTCCTGGGATTGAAGACCACCAGGTCCGCCATCAGACCCGCCTCGATCCGGCCGCGGTCGGTGAGACCCATCCGCGCCGCCGGCAGCGAGGTCATCTTGCGCACCGCGTCGGGCAGGGTGAGCACCTTGAGCTCGCGGACGTAGCGCCCCAGGACCCGGGGGAAGGTGCCATAGTTGCGGGGATGGGGGACCGACGGCCCCGGGGCCGAAATGCTCCCGTCGGAGGCGATCGCGGTCCAGGGGTGCTTCATGATCCGCTGGACATCCTGCTCGTCCATGACGTGGTAGACCATGCTGGCGCCGCCGTTCAGAATCCCTTCGATGACCAGCGGCGCGGCGCCGGCGCTGGTGAGGGGAACACCCCGCTCGACCGCCCAGTCATACAGGGTCTTGCCGTTGAGCTCCGGCTTCCATCGCACACTGGCGAACTGGGGCCGCCGGAGATCGCCGCCGCCCCGGTCGTTCTCCAGGATGTCGATGATCCCCTTGATGATGCTGTCGCGCAGGACCGGATCCTTCACCCGGCGCGCGAACGCGGTGTCGCCGTCGGCCTGGGCCCAGGCCGGGGCCAGGACGTTGAAGCTGGTGGAGCTCGCGGTGTAGGGATACTGATCGGCCATCACGTCGAGCCCCGCGGCCCGGGCGGAATCCATCAGCGCCAGCGTCTGGACGCTCTTTCCCCACATCGCCTTTCCGATGACCTTGTGGTGGGTGAGCACCACCGGAATCCGCGCCTCGCGCCCGATCCGGATCGCCTCCGCCACGCCCTCGAGCGCGCCGATCCCTTCCTTGCGGAGGTGCGAGGTGTAGATGCCGCCCGAATCCGCCGCCACTTTCGACACCGCGATGACTTCCTCGGTGCTGGCGTAGGTCTGCGGCACGTAGAAGAGCCCGGTGGAGATGCCGAAGGCCCCCTGGTGCATCGCTTCGCCCACCATCTGCTGCATCCGGGCCAGCTCCTCCGGGGTGGGGGCCCGGCTGCTGCGCCCCAGCACCGCCTGGCGGATCGAGCCAAAGCCCGTAAGCCAGCCGATGTTGATGCCGAGCGGCAGCTTCTCGGCGCGCTCGAGATACTCGCCGAACGGCCAGGGACCGCCCCCGTCGGGGCCGCCCAGCGTGGTGGTCACGCCCTGGCGGACCCGGCTGGTGGCGTCCGGCAGGCTGAAGATCGGCTCGTTGTGGGCGTGCAGATCGATGAAGCCGGGCGCGACAACGTGGCCGGCGGCGTTGAGCACCTTGCGGGCGCGGGAGGCCGGAATCGCGCTGCGGGAAACCAGAGCGATGCGGTCTCCCCGGACCGCCACGTCGGCGCGGAAGGCGGGCACCCCGGTGCCGTCGAGCACCATGCCCCCGCTGATCAGCAGATCGTAGGCGGGCTGGGGCTGCTGGGCTGGGTTCAGCAGGGCGGCGAGAAGCAGCAGGCTCATCGAGGGGCTCCCTGGGTTCCGGCTCGCGAGGCGAGCCAACGGCGACGCGCTTCCTGAACCCCCGGTGTGATCGCGACGCCGGCCGCTTCGGCCGGCACCAGCTCCATCCGGGGATCCGCTTCCAATATCACCTGGCCGGTCAGCGACTGGCCCCGGCTTTCGAAGGCCACCGCGAGCGTATCGCCGGGCCGGTGCCGGGCCAGGATGGAGTCGAGCGCCGTGCGCGAGCCGACCGGCATCCCGCCGATGCTCCTGATCGCGTCGCCCCGGTCGAGGCCGGCGCGATAGACCGGCTGGCCGGCCAGGGTCGCGGCGGAGATGGTGAGCGCGCCGGCACGATCCTCAAAGGACACATCCCCCAGCCAGGCAGCCCCGGGCCGGGTCGGCCGGAAGAGAAAGCCGACCCGGGCGAAGAGCGCGGTGTAGTCGGGCACCTCCTGCCCGGCGATGTAGCGGCGCACGTAATCGTCCGCGAAGGCCCGGTCACGGGTCACTTCGCCCAGGGTGACGCGGACGTCGTCCATGGTATAGGGTTTCCCGGTCTTCCCGAACTTCAGCCACATCGCGCGCATGAAATCGTCCAGCGTCACGTCGGGAAAGCGGGATCGGAGCGTCAGATCGAGGCCGGTCGCGATCGCCTCGCCGTAGGTGTAGTAGGAAATGAACAGGTTGGACCGGTTTTGGGGGTCGATCGAAACCGCGGCATCGGTGAACGGCGCCTGCCGGCTCATCCCCACCGCTGAATGGAATCGCCGGCCCGGCCGATTGATCACCTCGTTCGCAGCGCCGCCGAGCGAGCGGGCCAGCTCGGCATCGTTCCGGAGCCCGGCCCGGCGCAGCGTCAGCGTGCCGTAGTAGTTGGTGAAGCCCTCGGCCAGCCAGAGCTCGCCCGACAGGTTGGCCTCGGTGAAATCGAAGGGCTCGAGGCTCCTGGGGCGGATCCGCTCCACGTTCCAGGCATGGAAGAACTCGTGGGAGACGGTGCCGATGCTTCCCCCAAGGGAGGTGGCGAGCGGCCGGGTGCCGGTGAGCGAGGTCGAGTTGCGGTGCTCCATCCCGTCGCCCGAGCCCCAGGGGAGGTAGACGGCGAGGAAGGTGTAGGTCCCGAACTCGAAGCGGGGAAGCTCTCCGAACACTCCGGCCTGCTCCTGCACGACTTTCCGGGCCATTTCGACGTACTGATCCACCTCCGCGGAGGTGCCCAGATGATTCATGGCCACCCTGATCGTGTCGACCCGATCGCCGTTGGTCACCAGCCAGCTCCGGATATCGAGCGCGCCGAGCGTGATCGGACTGTCGAGCAGGTATTGCAGGTCCGGCGCGGTGAAGCCGGTCGAATCGGCCGTGGGCTGGAGCTGGGTTGCGATCCGCCACCCCGCGGGGAGCGAGGGAAAGCGCACCCGGGCGGGCCGGGATTCGAGCCCTTTGGCCCAGAGAAAGAACGCCGGAGCATTGAGGTGGGCGTGAACCCGGTCGATCTGGGCGTAGGTGCCGTCCCCCCGGTCGCCGAACAGCGTGTACCGGATGGTGACGGTGCCATCGTGTCCCGCCACGGTCCAGGAATACGGTGTGGCGGGCACGACGGCGAGGGTCCGGCCCCGCCCGTCGGTGGCGCGAAGGTTATAGACGTTCTTGCTGAACTCGTGCACCGCGTAGCGGCCCGGTGAGCTCCGGCTCATCCAGGCTTCCAGTGGAGCGCCCCGCACCAGGCCCGGGAAGGTCACCGCAACTTCCGCCTCGTGATGCTCGGCGTTGGGGAAGGTCACTTCGTAGGAAACCGGGCCGGCCTGGGCGGAGACCCCGCCCGGGAGCGCGGTCGCAGCTGCGATGACGAGGCCGATAGGTGCGCGATAGTTCATGCTCGAAGTCTCTCCACAGGTGATTCGTTCCGCCCCCGGCGTTCAGATTCCCAGGAGGAGCTTGAGTCCCAGGACCGACCCTACCACGACGAACAGTCCCCGCACGAAGCCGGTTCCCCGCTCGCTGGCAATCCGGGAGCCAAGATACCCTCCGGCGCAGGAGCCGGCGGTGGCGGGGACCATCAGGGCAACATCGGCGTAACCATGCCCGATGTAGGATGCAGCAGCGAGGGCGCACCAGAAGAAGGCCAGCACGTAGTAGTGGCCCAGGGCCCCGATCAGGTCGAATCCCCGCCCCCAGCAGAAGAGCAGCGTCGCCACCAGGCTGTTCCCCGAGCCCAGCATCCCTTCGTAGAAACCCAGCGGCAGGGCAAAGACGCCGGTCGCGGGACGGGAGAGCCGCGCCGGACCGGGCGCGGCGCCCAGCCGGGGGCGAAGCAGCATCACCAGGATGAGCAGCAGAATCGCCCCGCCCACCACCCGCTTCAGCAGCTCCGGATCGAGCTTCACGGTCACCAGCGCGCCGAACCAGGCTCCGAGCAGTCCCAGCCCGGTCATGCCGGC
>DATCXX010000045.1:0-3554 GCA_036565615.1 Gemmatimonadales bacterium
GCCAGGGCCCGCTCTTCGGCCTCGACCGCGGCGAGCGCCGCCACCATCTCGGCGACGGCCTGCCGCTCGCCCGCCGCTTCGCCGAAGGCGTCGAGCAGCTCACGCTGGGTCTCGGCCCGGAGCAGCGATTGGGTGTCGTGCTGGCCGTGCAGATCCACCAGCATCGCGCCCAGCTCGGCCAGGACGCCGGCAGTGGTGGGACTTCCATTGACCCAGGCCCGGGAGCGCCCTTCGGCGGCGACTTCGCGCCGCACCACCAGCCGGCCCTCGTCGCAATCGAGTCCCAGCGCCTCGATCCGGCCTCGCAACGTGGCGGGCAGCTCTTCGAACACGCCCTCGACCACCGCGCGCGGTTTGCCGGGCCGGATGGCGCCGGTATCGGAGCGCCCGCCCAGCAGGAGGGCGAGGGCGTCAACCAGCATGGACTTCCCCGCCCCGGTTTCTCCGGTCAGCACATTGAGCCCCGGCCCCAGCGGGAGAGTCACGTCCGCGATGGTGGCGAGGTCGCGGACCCGGAGCTCCGCGATCACGGCGGGGTTTCGCGCTCGGAGAGATCGCCCCAGCGGAGACTGGCGCGCATCCGGGCGAAATAATCGGCCTGGAACCGCACCAGCAGCACCGGAGCGCCGCCGCTCTTCAGGTCGACCCGATCGTCGGACCCCAGCATCATTGCCTGCTGCCCGTCCACCGAGACCAGCAGGTCTTCGGCCCAGGGACGAATGGCGGTGATGCTGATCCGGGCGTCGGCCGGGAGCACGACCGGACGCACCGCGAGGGTGTGGGCCGCAATCGGGGTGATGACCAGCGCACTCACGCCGGGCACCACGATGGGCCCGCCGGCCGAGAGCGAGTACGCGGTGGAGCCGGTGGGGGTGGCGATGATGAGTCCGTCGGCGCTGTAGTTGCCGACATCCTGCCCGTTGACCGCGACCTTGAGCCGGATCAGCCGGGCGACTCCGCCCTTGTGGATGATGACGTCGTTGAGCGCCGCCGGGAGGATGGTGGTTTCCCCCCGCGCCGCGACGATGGCGGCCTGGAGGGTCCCCCGCTCTTCGGTCATGTAATCGCCGGCGGCCAGCCGGTCGAGCGCGTCGGCAATCCCGTCCTTGCCGGTCGCGGTGAGGAATCCCACCCGGCCCAGATTCACCCCCAGCACCGGAACCCCGGCGCCCCGGAGAAGCCGGGCGCCGCGGAGCAGGGTGCCGTCCCCCCCGAGCGTGACCAGGGCGTCGAGGGGAGCCGATCCGAGCGGCTGGGGATGATGGGGCCAGTACGGCTCCAGGGGCGGCTCGGAATAGAATGTCATGCCGAGGCTCTCCGCACGCGCGGCCATCCCTGGCAGGATGGCCGCGAGCCCGGCGTAGCGGGGATTGCCGATGACGCCGACGTTCATCGCGCTTCGAAGCTCTCCTCGTGATGGAGCGCCATGATCCGCGCCGCGATCCCGGCCCCGGTCAGTCCGAAGTGCGCGAGCTGCTCGGCCCGGGGTGCCTGCTCGATCAGCCGGTCGGGCACGCCGAGGCAGGCGACCCGCACCTCGGGATGGGAGCTCTGGAGCTCCCGCGCCATCATCGCCCCGAACCCGTTCAGCACGGTGCCCTCCTCGATGGTCACCACCAGCCTGCAATCGTGCGCCACCGACTCGAGCATGATCTGGTCCCACGGCTTCATGAAGCGGCAGTTGATCACCGCGGCTTCCACGCCCTCCGCGGCCAGCCGCGCCGCCGCGTCGAGCGCCGGCTGCACCATGGTGCCCACCGCCAGCAGCGCCACGTCCTTGCCGGAGCGGAGCGCCTCCCAGGTGCCGAACGGCACCGGAGCGATCCGGGCGACCGGAGCCGGATCCGAGGGCGCCTTGTCCCGGGGATAGCGGGTCGCAAAGGGTCCGTCGTGCTGGAGTCCGGTGCGGAGCAGACCGACCAGCTCGTCGGCATCCTTGGGGGCGGTGACGGCCATGCCGGGCACCGCCAGCAGGTACGCGATGTCGTAGAGACCCATGTGGGTCTGCCCGTCCTCGCCCACCAGCCCCGCGCGGTCCATGCAGAAGAGGACCGGGAGGTGCTGCACCGCCACGTCGTGGATGATGTTGTCGTAGGCCCGCTGCAGGAACGTGCTGTAGATCGCGCAGACCGGGCGCACCCCCTGGGTGGCCAGCCCCCCGGCAAAGGTCACCGCGTGCCCTTCGGCGATCCCGACGTCGAAGAAGCGCTCCGGCCACGCTTTCTGGAAGATCCCGGCGCCGGTGCCCGAGGGCATCGCCGCGGTGATCACCACGAAATCGGGGATCTCGTGCGCCAGCGCGGTGAGCGCTTCGCCGGCCACCTGGGTCCAGGTCGGGGGACCGCTGGCCTTCTTGCGGGGATCGCCGGTGACCGGATCGTAGGCGGCGAGTCCGTGCCACTTCTCCTTGTTGGATTCCGCGAGCGCGAATCCCTTCCCCTTCTCGGTCAGCACGTGCACCACCCGGGGGCCGGTGAGGCGGCGGACGAACTGGAGGGTCTCGCACAGCTTCTGCACATCGTGCCCGTCGATCGGGCCGAAGTACCGGAATCCCAGCTCCTCGAAAAACATCCCTTCGGAAAAGAGATTCTTGGCGCTCTCCTCCACGTTCTTGGCGAACTCGACCACACCCTCGCCGAACAGGTGGCCGGCCTTGATGGTGAGCGCCTTCACCGTCTCCCGCATCCGGTTGGTGAAGGGGCTGGCCACGATCCGGCCCAGGGTCTTGCTGATCGCGCCGACGTTGGGGGAAATCGACATCCCGTTGTCGTTCACGACCAGGATGATGTCCCGGTCGGAGTGCCCTGCGTTGTTCATGCCCTCGTAGGAAAGCCCGCAGGTGAGGGCCCCGTCGCCCACCACCGCCACCACCTTGTGGGTCAGCCCCTGGAGGTCGCGCGCGGTGGCCATGCCGCAGGCGGCCGACATCGCGGTGCCCGCATGTCCGGCGCCGAAGTGATCGTGGGGATTCTCCCCCCGCTTGAGGAACCCGGAGATGCCCCCGGTCTGCCGCAGCGAATCGAATACCGCGTTACGGCCGGTGAGCAGCTTCCAGGCGTAGGCCTGGTGGCCCACGTCCCAGACCACCTTGTCATTGGGGGAATCGAATTCGTAGAGCAGCGCGATGGTGAGCTCCACCACCCCGAGGCTCGCCCCGATGTGGCCCCCGGTGACCGAGCAGGCCTCGATCAACCGCTCCCGGATTTCCTGGGCCAGCTCGGGGAGCTGGTCACGGCGAAGGCGTTTGAGATCGGCGGGACCTTGGATTCCGGCAAGCAGGGACATGCCATTCCGGGGCAAGAGGGCTTACGAGCGGCGTTTCACAATATAACCGGCGAGGGTCAGCAGGGTCTCGCTCCGGACTCCGCCGGCATCGAGGGCGGCGCGGGCGGCCTGGGCGTGGCGCAGCGCCTCGCGGCGGGCGCCGTCCTGTCCCAGCACACTCACGTAGGTCGCCTTGGCCAGGGTGGCATCCCGGCCGGCGGTCTTGCCCAGCTCCTCGGTGGTTGCGGTGGCATCCAGCAGATCGTCGGCGATCTGGAAAGCGAGGCCGA
>DATCXX010000378.1:0-4579 GCA_036565615.1 Gemmatimonadales bacterium
CCGTCAACGAGTCCCTCACCTTCAACGAGCTCAAGCACCTCCTCGGCACCACCGACGGCAACCTCAGCGTCCACGCCCGCAAGCTCGAGGAAGCAGGATACCTGCGCTGCGAGAAGTCCTTCGAGGGCCGCATGCCCAGAACCGAGTTCCGGCTCACCCGGCCGGGACGGGAAGCGCTGGAGCGCTACCTGTCGCACATGGAAGGCCTGATCCGCTCCACCCGTGCCGGTGGCTGAGTCTCTTTTTTTGGGGAGAAACTTTGTGATACAAAGTAGTTCGCTGCATGCGGCCATCATCATGGACGGCAACGGACGCTGGGCGGAACGGAGGGGACTGCCCCGGACTGCCGGGCATCGGGCCGGAGCGAAGGCGGTCGAGCGGATCGTCGAAGCGGCCCCCGCGGCCGGGATCTCGACCCTCACCCTCTACGCATTCTCCAGCGACAACTGGAGCCGGCCGATGCCCGAAGTCGCCGCGCTGATGCGGCTCTTCCGGAGCTACCTCAAGGGCCGGCGGGCGCGTGCGGTCGAGAACGGAGTCGCGGTCGAGGTCATCGGGCGGCGCGACCGGCTCCCGGTGTCGGTGCTCCGGGAAATCGCCGAAACCGAAGCGGCGACCCGAGGCGGCGCCCTGCTCCAGCTCAGGATCGCAGTGGATTATTCGGCCCGCGATGCCATCCTCCGGGCCGCGCTCCGGGCCGCCGAGATTCCCGACCTGGACCGGGACCGCTTTGCCCGGCTGCTGGCCGAGGTGGACCACGGCCGGCCCGACGTGCCACCGGTCGATCTGCTGATTCGAACCGGGGGAGAGCAGCGGCTCTCCGATTTCCAGCTCTGGGAGTCGGCCTACGCCGAGCTGTTCTTTGCCGAGGCGATGTGGCCCGACTTTGACCGCGCCGACCTGGAGCAGTGCGTCGCCCGGTTCCGCTCCCGGGAGCGCAGGTTCGGCGGGCTCGTGGGGCGGAGCCACCTGACGCTTTCAAAGTGAAGCTATCTGCTATCAGCTATCGGCTATCGGTCATGCTGTAGGCTGTTCCCGCTCACCGCTCATCTCACTCTCACCTCTCACCTCTCACCTCTCACGTCTCACACTTCCAGGCTCCCCTTCACGACCGTCACCGCCTGCCCCCCCAGCTCGACCCGGTCGCCCTGGTGCTCGACCTGGACGGTGCCGCCCCGTGGCGAAGCCTGGTATCCCACCAGGGTCTTCCGCCCCAGGCGTTGGGCCCAGTAGGGCGCCAGGGTGCAGTGCGCCGACCCGGTGACCGGATCCTCATCCACCCCCACCGCGGGGGCGAAGAACCGGGACAGGAAATCCACTCCCTCGGTGTCGGAAGGGGAGGTGATGATGACCCCCCGGGTCTCGATCTCCCGGAGCAGCCGGTGATCCACCGCCGGGGTGCGCGCCGCGCCCGGCTTGTCCAGGACGATCATGTAGTCGAACCGGCTCCGAAACACCGGTGCGCCGAGGGCCTTGAACGCCGCCAGCAAATAGGGCGGCGGCTCGCAGGGCTCGGCGGGCGTCGCCGGAAAGTCGGCAAAGATCCAGTCGCCCTTCTTCCGGGCGGTGAGCAGGCCGCTCCGGGTGTGAAACCGCGCCGTCTCCCTGCCCTTGAGCTTTTTCGCGCTCCAGAGAAAATGTGCGCTGGCCAGGGTGGCGTGGCCGCACAGATCCACCTCGACCGTGGGCGTGAACCAGCGCAAGCCGTATCCGTCCTCCTGCTTGAGCAGGAAGGCGGTCTCCGCCTGGTTCATCTCCAGGGCCACCGATTGCAGCCAGTCGTCGGGCTTTGCCTCATCCAGCAGACAGACCGCGGCGGGATTCCCGGCGAAGGCGGTGTCGGTGAAGGCGTCGATCAGCCAGAGGTGCATGGGAGGCAGGGGTCAGGGGTCAGGGGTCAGGGAGCCGGGGAGCCAGGGGACTGAAGGCTGAAGGCTGCCGGCTGAAGGCTTTCATGCTCCGCGTAATGGCAGGCAACTTCGCTCCCGCCCACTACCCGGAGCAGCGGCCGTTCGCTCACGCAGCTGGCGTCCTTCATCGGGTGGAAGCAGCGCGAGGCGAACGGGCATCCCGGGGGCAGCTCGGTGGGCCTGGGCGGATCGCCCCGCAGCACGATCCGGGTCCGCTGGCGTCCCGGATCGGGCTCCGGGACCGCGGACAGCAGCGCCTGGGTGTAGGGATGCCGGGGGGAGCCGATCAGCACTTCGGTCGGCGCCAGCTCCACGATTCTGCCGAAGTACATCACCGCGATCCGGTGGGCCAGCTGGCGCACCACCGCCAGGTCGTGGGCGATGAACAGGAAGGCGATGCCGCGCCGGCGCTGGAGGTCGGCCAGCAGGTTGAGCACCTGGGCCTGCACCGAGACGTCGAGCGCGGAGACCGGCTCGTCGCACACCAGGAAGGCCGGATCCACCGCGAGGGCCCGCGCGATCCCGATCCGCTGCCGCTGTCCCCCGCTGCATTCATGGGGAAACTTCTCCGCGAACGAGGGATCCAATCCCACTTCCTGGAGCAGCTCGGCGACCCGTCCCGGAATCTCGGCCCTGGGCAGCAGGCGATGGATCTCGAGACCTTCAGCCACCGCGCCGCCCGCCATGACCCGGGGATCGAGCGAGCTGTAGGGATCCTGGAAGACGATCTGCATTCGCCGCCGCAGGGTGCGGAGCTCCCCCCCCGGAAGCCCGTACACATCCACTCCGTCGAACCGCACCTCGCCGGAGGTCTTCTCGGTGAGCCGGAGGATGGCCCGCCCCACGGTGGACTTCCCCGAGCCGGATTCTCCCACCAGGCCGAGGGTCTCCCCCGGGGCCATCTCGAAGCTCACCCCGTTGACCGCGTGGACGGTGCCCCGACCGCCCCGCAGCAAGCCTCCCCCTTCGAAGCGCTTCACCAGATCCCGGACCTCGAGCAGCGCGGTCATCGGGCGCCTTTGACCAGGAGCCAGCAGCGGGAGGATTCGCCCGGCGCGAGCGGCACCACCGGAGGCGTTTCCACCGAGCAGCGCGCCAGTACCTCGGGGCAGCGGGGGTGGAAGCGGCAGGCCGGCGGCCAGGCATCGGGAAGCGGCACCGCCCCGGCGATCGGCACCAGCCGGTCCACCGCGCTGGTGAGTCTGGGGATCGAGCCGAAGAGGGCGCGGGTGTAGGGATGCGAGGGCGAGCGGAACAGCCTCGAGGTCGAGGCCTCTTCGACGATCTGGCCGGCGTACATCACGGCGACCCGGTCGGCCCGGCCGGCCACCAGGCCCAGGTCGTGGCTGATCAGGAGCACCGCCATGCCCCGCGAGGTGCGCAGCGCATCGAGCAGCTCGAGGATCTGGGCCTGCACCGTGACATCGAGCGCGGTGGTGGGCTCGTCCGCGATCAGCACGTCGGGCTCCCCCGCGAGCGCGATCGCGATCAGCGCCCGCTGCCGCAGTCCTCCGGAGAGCTCGTGGGGGAAGGAGCGGTAGCGGGCCCGGGCGCCCGGAATGCCCACTTCGTCGAGCAGCGCCACGGCCCGCTCCCGCGCCTCCTTGCCCCGGAGGCTCCGATGGGCGACGACCGTCTCCCGCACCTGCTCGCCGATGGAAATCACCGGGTTGAGGCTGGTCATCGCGTCCTGAAAGACCAGCCCGATCCGCCCCCCCCGCACCGCGCGGAGCGCCTCGCCCTGGAGCTCGAGCAGATTGAGGCCCTCGAGCACGATCCGGCTGGACGGATCGATCGTTCCCGGGGGCGGCACCAGCCGGAGCAGGGCGAGCGCGGTGAGACTCTTGCCGCTGCCCGATTCGCCCACCAGGGCGAGGGTCTCACCCCGGGCGAGCCGGAGCGACACTCCGTCCACTGGAACCGAGGTTCCCCCGCCCGGGGCGGGGAACCGGATCCTGAGATCCTGGACTTCGAGCAGCTCGCTCATGCGCTCCGGGGATCGAGCGCGGCCTGGAGGGCGTCGCCCAGCAGATTCACCGCGAGGACGGTGGCGACGATCGCGGCGCCGGGGAACAGCGCCGCCCACGGCGCGGTCACGATCAGCGGCCGCGCTTCCAGCACCATGCCGCCCCAGGAGGGGGTCGGGGGCTGGACGCCGAGGCCGAGGAAGGAGAGGCCCGCTTCGAGGAGAATCACGTCACCCACCCCGAGAGTCGCGGCGACCAGCAGCGGTCCGGCCGCATTGGGAAGGAGATGGCGGGTCATGGTGCGCCAGCCCGGCGCGCCCAGCGCCTCGGACGCCAGCACGAACGGCTCGTGCCGGAGCCGGAGCACTTCGCCGCGCACCAGCCGGCTGGTGGCAAACCAGCCGGTCGTGCCCAGCACCAGGATGAGCGCACCCAGGGGAATCCGCTCCCAGACCACCAGCAGGAGGAGCAGCACGAACAGCCGGGGGATCGCCAGCGCGGCGTCCACCCCGCGCATCAGGATCGCGTCCACCCAGCCCCCGGCGTAGCCCGCCACCAGCCCGACCAGGGTGCCCAGTGTGAGTGAAAGTAGCACGGCGAGGGCGGCCACCGACAGCGAGATCCGGCCGCCGTTCACCACCCGGGAGAGGAGATCGCGATTGAGCTGGTCGGTGCCCATCGGGTGGCTCGCCGAGGGCGGGG
>DATCXX010000399.1:0-2924 GCA_036565615.1 Gemmatimonadales bacterium
CCGCCGCTCCAGGTCGATGGCGACGAAGACCACGTGGGCCGTATGGGTGTGCTGGCGGACGCCGGTGCTCACCTGCTCGGAGTAGACCTGCACCGTGATGTCCATCGAGCTGTTCCCGACGAAATCCACGGTCGAGGTGCAGGTGACCAGCGCGCCCACCGGAATCGGATGATGAAAGTCCAGCCGGTCGATCGATTTGGTCACCGCCGGCCCGCCGGCGTGCCGGATCGCCGCGACGGCCGCCGCCTGATCCACCAGCGCCATCAGGTGGCCCCCGAACAGGTCGCCCAGCACGTTCTGCATGTGGGGCATCACGAAGGTGGTGATCTCGCCCCTCGAGAAAGACATCGCCCGGGATTCTGGATCCAATTGGGAGCTCCTTGTCGGTGAGAGGTGAGACGTAAGACGTGAGGCGGATGCACCTCTCACCTCTCACGTCTCACGTCTCACGTCTAATAATCGACCGGGCGAAGGTAGTACTCCCCGATGGCCGTCTGGCTCACCATCGCGACGGTGGGGAGCTTGCGCTTCCAATGGGTCGAATCGAGCCGGTGACGCACCCGCTCGACTTCCTCCGGGCTGAAGCCCAGGGCGACGATCCGGTCGGCGGGATAGCCGGTCAGCAGCCAGTGCAGGATGGCGTCGGCCTTGGCATAGCTGATTCCGAAATCGGATTCATCGGTCTGGCCCTCGATCAGATCCGCGGTCGGCGGCTTGGCCACGATCGCCTCGGGCACGCCGAGGTGCCGGGCCAGGGCGGTCACCTGGGTCTTGAACAGATCGCCGATGGGATTCACCGGCGGAGTGTCGTCCGCATGCCAGGTGAAATAGCCGAACAACCGCTCGGTCTTGTTGCCGGTCCCCAGCGGGAGGGCCTGCAGCGCCGCCGAGCGGTCGAAGAGGGTGGTCATCCGGAGCCGGGCGCAGATGTTGCCGAGCCGGGCGGCATCGGGGGGCTGGGCCAGCTGGGCGGCCAGGCCATCCACCGCGGCCGAGATGTCCACGGTCTCTTCGCGGATCCCGAGCGCGGCGGTGACCAGGCGGGCGTGCTCCAGCGAATGGGGACTGGAGAGCCGGTACGGCATTCTGAGCGCGGTCACGTTCTCCGGGCCGAGCCCTTCGGCGGCGAGATACGCCACCACCGCGCTGTCGAGTCCGCCGGAGAGGCCGACCACGACCCGGCTGAACCGGCGCCGGCGGATCACTTCGTCCCGGAGGAATTCCACCAGCCACTTGCGGGTGAGCTCGGGATCGATGGCGAGCGGGTCGGACTTGGCACCAAGGCGGGAGGGCTGGGGTGCCAGGACGGCAGGACGGGAGGACGGGAGGACGGGAGGTGCTGCCCCGTCGGTGGAACCTGTTTCGCGTGACCTCCCGGCGAGCTCGTCGAGCAGATGGGGCAGACGGATCTCGAGGTCGGAGAGCAGCGGCATGTCGGCGCGTACCCTGGGGATCTCGTCCAGCTCCACCGTCACCCGCAGGAGATCCTCCTCGAAGACCCGGGCCCGGGACAGCACGTCGCCCCGGGGTCCCACCACCAGCGACCCGCCCGGAAACGCTTTGCCGCCTTCGAATCCGACCAGCTGGGCCAGCGCGACGTAGATCCCGTGCTCACCGGCAATCGCCTGGATGGTGCGCTCCCAGCGGAGCAGGCTGGCCGGCCGCTCCTCGCCTCCTTCGTCGGGCGCGAGCCCGCGGGCCGGGCTGGCGCTCACCACGATCAGCACCTGCGCCCCATCCAGCGCGGCGATGGTGGGCACCAGCGAGTGCCAGGCATCCTCGCAGACGATCACCGCGGCCCGGCCCCAGCGGGTGTCGAAGGCCCGGACCGACCGGCCCGGCTCGACGAAGCGCTC
Organism: Gemmatimonadales bacterium; assembly: GCA_036565615.1. GTDB lineage: Bacteria > Gemmatimonadota > Gemmatimonadetes > Gemmatimonadales > GWC2-71-9 > JABFSM01. Next base: position 1,857 of record DATCXX010000399.1, read on the forward strand.
CTCGTCGAAGACGCCGTAGGTGGGCAGGAAGACTTTGCGGTGGACGTGCCGGATCCCGGAGTCGGTCCCGCCCAGCGTCGCCACCAGGGCGGAATTGTGGAGCCGGGTTCGCCACTGCTCGAAGAAGCCCACCACGATGTCGAAGGGTGGCGCTCCCGACTGCGCGTGCAGCGCGGCGAGATCGGCGTAGAGCGCCTCGGCACTCAGCGCCAGCTCCCGTACCGCGCCCTCGACGAAATAGCCGGTCAGCGCCGTCTCGGGGAGAATCAGCAGATCGGGAGGTTCCGGATCGCCCGCCAGGGTGACGAACACCTCGCCCAGGCGGGAGAGGTTGTGACGATAGGCCCCTTTGGAGGGCTTGAGCTGAGCGATGGCCAGCCGGAGCATGAGACCAAAGGTAAGCGGGAAGCGGGAAGCGGTGAGCGGGAAGGCTTTTCCCGCTTTCCGCTCGCCACTCCCCGCTCCCCGCTTACTTTTCGGAAATGCCCGACCTCCTCCAGGCCCTCGCCGGGGTCCCCAACGCCTCCCTGCCGTTTCCCGGGCTCGCCACCGCGGGGCAGCCCAGCGCCGCCGCGCTTAGCGCGTTTCGCGATGCCGGCGGCGAGGTGGTCCTCGACATTCGCGACCCCATGGAGCCCCGGCCCTTCGACGAGCCGGCACTGGTCCGCCAGCTCGGCATGGAGTACCTCAACCTGAGCGTCCGCCAGGGCGCCCTCGACGACCGGGTGATGGATCAGATCCTGGAAGTGGTGCGCGACCGGGGCGCGCAGAACCGGCCCCTCCTGATGCACTGCGCCAGCGCCAACCGGGTTGCCGGGGCGCTGATTCCCTACTTCATCCTCGATCGGGGCCTGGACGAAGAGAGCGCGGTGGAGACGGCGATGCGGCTGGGGCTCCGGGGAGCGGATTTGATGGAATGGGGATTGGACTACGCGCGTCGACACGCGAAGTGATGCAGGGACTGGGAGCTAGGGAGTTAGGGAGCTAGGGGGAAAACTCCACCCTAGCTCCCCAGCTCCCTAGCTCCCTAACCCCTGCTCTACGGTCTCCGCGACCGCCCTCCGCCGC
>DATCXX010000412.1:0-4204 GCA_036565615.1 Gemmatimonadales bacterium
GGTCATGGCCGATAACCTCCGGCGGGTGCACGCCGCCGGCGGCGTCATCGCCACCGCCACCGACGCCGGAAATCCGCTGACGCTGCACGGGCCGTCCATCTTCGACGAGATGGAGGCGATGCAGGCCGCCGGACTGACGGCGGGCGACGTGATCGTCATGTCCACCCGGAACGGGGCCCGGGCGATGGGACGGGAAAAGGATTTCGGCACCCTGGAAGCCGGGAAACAGGCCGATCTCCTGGTGCTGGCCGAGAATCCGCTCGAGCACGTGCGCGCCTTCCGCTCCCGGACCCACGTCATGCGGGGCGGCCGGCTGTACCCGCAGCGGGCCCTGGCGGTGCGGAGCGGGAATTGAGCGACACCATCCCGCGTCTCACCTCGGCGCTCACCGGCCACTACCGGATCGAGCGGGAGCTGGGCCAGGGCGGCATGGCCACGGTGTACCTGGCCGAGGACGTGAAGCATCGCCGCAAGGTCGCGATCAAGGTGCTGCACCCCGAATTGTCCGCGGTGCTGGGTCCCGACCGCTTCCTCAAGGAGATCGAGCTCACCGCCAGCCTCCAGCATCCCCACATCCTGCCGCTCTTCGATTCGGGCGCGGCCGACGGGCTCCTGTACTACGTGATGCCTTACGTCGAGGGGGAATCGCTCCGGGCCCGGCTCCAGCGCGAGAAACAGCTCCCGATTCCCGACGCGGTGCGGATTGCGAGCGAGGTGGCCGGCGCGCTCGACTACGCCCACCGGCGCGGCGTGGTGCACCGCGACATCAAGCCGGAGAACATCCTGCTCCACGACGGCCGGGCGCTGGTGGCGGACTTCGGAATTGCACTGGCGGTAGTCCAGGCGTCGGGCAGCCGGATGACCCAGACCGGGATGTCGCTGGGCACCCCGCAGTACATGAGCCCCGAGCAGGCGATGGGCGAGCGGGAGATCACCGCGCGCAGCGATATGTATGCACTGGGGTGTGTGGCCTACGAGATGCTGACCGGCGAGCCGCCGTTTACGGGACCGACCTCGCAGGCGATCGTGGCGCGGATTATGACCGAAGAGCCGCGCCTGATCTCGTCCCAGCGGAACACGGTCCCGCCCCACGTGGAGGATGCGGTGCTCACCGCGCTGGCCAAGCTGCCGGCGGACCGGTGGGGCAGTGCCAGGGAGTTTGCCGATGCGCTTGGCACCGGTGGAAAGACGGAATGGCGGTACGCCGGAAAGTCCTCGGCGGCCAGATCCAGCCGTCGTTCCGTCGTTCCGTCCGTCGTCCTGGTCGGTGCCTTGCTCATCGCGACGGCGTTGGCGGTCTGGGGCTGGCTGCGTCCGGGCGGCGGCGACCCGTCCGTCACCCGGCTCCGCATCGCCATGACGCCCGGACAGGAGCTGTCATCCGCATTTTTCCAGCGGTTCGCCATTTCGGACGACGGCCGTCGGATGGTCTACGTGGGTCAGGCCCCCAATGGCCAATTCCAGCTCTGGCTTCGCGAGTTCGATGCCGTCGATGCCCGGCCCATCGCAGGCACCCTGGGCGGATACGCCCCGTCCTTCTCGCCCGACGGGCAATCGGTCGTGTTCGTGATCAACGGGAAATTGTTCAAAGTCCCGGTCGGCGGCGGCGAGGTGACCGCCGTGGCGGACTCGGTCAATGCCGTCGCACCGGGGGCCACCTGGCTCGGCGACGGAACGATCGTCTTCGGAGACGGGAATTTCCTGGTCCGGACCGTCCCGCGGACCGGAGGCAGTCCCGCGGTTGTACCGCGACCGGCCGGCGACACCCTGGGCTATCTCTTTCCGCGGGCGTTGCCCCGGAACGATGCCGTCCTCGTCGTACGGTGCAACGACGTCTGCAACCTGATGGAGCTCGGCACGGTATCGCTGCGCACCGGGGAGTTCCGGAAGATTGCGGACGAGACGGCAAACGGATGGTATGCGCCCACCGGCCACATCGTCGCGGTGCGCCGCACCGGGGCGGTCGTGGCCATCCCCTTCGATCTCGACAACCTCGAGGTTCGGGGCGATCCGATTCCCCTCTTCGACGGGGTGAGCCTCGCCCTCGGGGTGGTGCCCTTGATCTGGTTCTCGCCGGCCGGGACGCTGCTCTACGAGCGGAGCGGCCTGGCGTTTGGCCGGACCGCGACGGTGGTGCGGGTGACCCGAGGCGGAGTCGCGACGCCGGTGGATCCCTCCTGGCCGGCGGCCGAGTTCGGGGTGCCCGCGCTGTCTCCCGACGGCAGGCAAGTCGCGGTGTCGAGGCTGGGCGCGCAGAGCAGCGATGTCTGGATCAAGCAGCTCGACCGGGGCAGCCTGACCCGCCTGTCGACCGAAGGGGGCCTCAATTTTGCCCCGGAGTGGAGACCGGGGGGTGCCGAGGTCGCCTACGTGGCATCCCAGGGCGGCTGGCACATCCGAGTTCGCCGCCCCGACGGTACGGGTACCGTCACGCGGGTCGTGGTACCCGAGGCGACCGTCGTCGGCAGCCCGGTCTGGACGCCGGATGGTAAATCGCTTCTGGTCCGGGTCTCGGGCGCCAGGGGCCATGACATCTTTCGCACCGAAATCGGCTTCGACAGCGTGACGCCGTTGCTGGCATCGAGCCAGTTCGACGAGCTGAGCCCGGCGATCGCCCCCAATGGCCAGTGGTTCGCCTATCAGTCCAATGAATCGGGCCGGATGGAGGTCTACCTGCGCCCCTACCCCGAAGCGACACGGGAACGGATTCCGGTATCCCGAAGCGGCGGACTCACTCCGGGCTGGTCACGGGATGGCCGGGAGCTGTTTTGGGTAAGCGACGGCCGGCTGATGAGCGTCCCGGTGACCTGGTCGCCCCGTCCTAGGATGGGAGAGCCGCAAGCGCTCTTCGAGCTGAAGGACTTCGTCATGGACGACCAGCAGCGGAGCTTTGCGCCGGAGCCCGGCGGCAAGAGCTTCCTCATGCTCAAGCAGGCCGAGGCGCCCGCGGCACAGCTGGTACTGGTGCTCAACTGGCTCGAGGAGCTCAAGGCCAAGGTGGCCCGGCCGTAGCGGTCGTCACCCGATCTGGCATCAAATCCAGGAGACTGATCATGTCCCGCGTTTCCCGTTCGCTCGTGTTCGCCCTTCTCGCCGCCGTTGCCGGCACGCCGGCGGCGGCGCAGGGACGGCCCGACAAGCCGGCCAAGGGCAACCCGAAAAGCTCCAAGGACCAGCCCGCCGTGACCGTGCGCGTGGTCTTTCACGATTCGGATCGGGCGACCTTTCGCGAGTACTACAGCACCCGCCGCGAGACGGTGAAGCCGCTCCCGCCCGGGATCGCCAAGAACCTGGCGCGCGGAAAGCCGCTCCCTCCCGGCATCGCCAGGACCCGGGTGCCCGACGTGGTGCTGGTGAAGCTGCCCTGGCGCCCGCCGGGCTACACCTTCTTCCTGGTGGGCGACCGGATCGTGTTGCTGAATGCGAACGGCCTCGTCGCGGACATCCTCGACAGCATCTTCTAGCCCGTCGTGAGCTCACGGACCGCTCTTGCCGGCCGCCCATGAGGCTGCTCCGATTCTCCGCCGCGCTCATGCTGTTCACGCAGGACCCGGTCGCCCCGCCCCGCTTCGAGGCCTTTCCGGGCGAGCTCCGGCTGGGCACCCCCTCGCTCACCAATGCGATCGCCGACTACGACGGGGACGGCGATCTCGACGTGTACGTGGGCATGAATGGGGCGCCCAACCGCCTGTACCGGAACGACGGCGCCTCCTTCAGTGAGGTCGCCGGCGCCGCGGGAGTCGCCGACGCGAGGGCCACCCGCTCGGCCGCCTGGGGCGATTCCGACGCCGACGGCGATCCCGATCTCCTGCTGGGATTCGCGCCGGGACCGGCCTCGATCCTCAAGCTCTATCGCAACGACACCGGCCGCTTCACCGACATCACCCGGGAGTCGGGCCTCCAGCGGGACTCGGCCGCGGTGCGGCAGCTCTCCTGGATCGACCTCGACGCCGACGGGGATCTGGATCTGTTCGTGGCGTTCCGCGACAAGCCCAACGCCTTCTACCGGAATGAGGGCGGGCGGTTCACCGACGTGGCGGCATCGCTCGGTCTGGCCGACGCCCGGAAGAGCGTGGGCGCGGTCTGGCTCGACTACGACCAGGACGGCGACCTCGACCTCTACCTGGCCAACCAGGACGGCGACCGGAACGGGCTCTGGCGGAACGATGGTGCCCGGTTCACCGACGTTGCCGACTCGGCGGGC
>DATCXX010000051.1:0-2566 GCA_036565615.1 Gemmatimonadales bacterium
CAGCGCCTCGCCGTAGCGGCGGGGGAAGAGCTCCTCCCCGGCAGGACTCAGGCTGTAGGCGAACACCGGCGCGCCAACCCCCTTGTGCTCCCGGCGATACAGCACCAACCCCTCGGCTTCGAGCTCCTTCAGGTGGTGGCGCACGGCGTTGAGGGAGATCCCGAGACGGACGGCCAACTCGCGCGCGGTGAGCGGCTGAGCCCGCTTGAGCTGGGTCAACACCGCGCCGCGCTGGCCTTTGTGGCCGGTCGGAGTGCCGGGCTCGATCACCGGCAGGAGAGCTCCCATGGGCAAATGTTAAGTGAAATAGTCGGGATTGTCAAATTGGACAAGAAAATTGGTGCGAACTCATAAACTTCATCAAGGCAAGGCATTATACATGCTACACGCCACCAGGTTTGACCGGTGGTTGCCTGTTGGAGTTTGGCCGGGCACGACCGTTGAAAGGATGGCTTCGGTGGTAGTCGTAGTCGATACTTCACCCAGGTAAAGCCCCCACCCTGGGCTTCCCAGCCTCTGGCCAGGCCGCGCCCAGCTTCCCATATTGGGGGCGCGCCACCGCCTCAACTCCAATCGGGGAGTAGCCTTCCATGACCATCCACCGCATCCGGCTCTTGGGAGACCCGATTCTCCGCGCCCGGTGCGAGCCGATCACGCGACCGGGGTCCACGGCGGTCCGGGTGATCATGGACGACATGCGGGAGACCCTGCGGGACTGGCAGTCGAGATTCGGCAGCGGCCGCGGGATCTCGGCCCCACAGATCGGCGCCCCGGTGCGGATGGTCTACCTGGAGATGGACAAGCCCTGGCCGCTGATCAATCCGGAGATCGTGGACATCGGCAATGAAGACTTCGAGGTGTGGGACGACTGCTTCTCGTTCCCCAACCTGCTGGTCCGCGTCTCCCGGGCCTACCGCATCCGGGTGCGCTACCAGGACTTCAAGAGTCAGTGGCACGAGGTCGAGCTGGAGGGCGATCGGGCCGAGCTGCTGCAGCACGAGATGGATCATCTGGACGGCGTGCTCGCGGTAGACCGTCCCCACGGGCTCGATCCCTTCTGTCTCCGCGAGGAGTGGCATCGGTTGTACGGTCCCAGCCGCCGGTACGGCCCGCCCGAGCCGCGCAACGAGATGTACGCGTCCCCGATCAGCGAATCGCTCTAGCCGGCAGGACCTCCCCCAGGCGGACGAACACCGCGCCGCGACCCTCCGTGCTGTAGCCGTACTCGAATCGTATCGGTCCCAGGGGCGTGTCCGCGCCGAGGCCCGCCCGGACGCCCCCGACCCAGCCATCGTCACCGAGCAGCGGCCCCCCGCTGGCGGTCCGGCCACCGGCCATCTCCGCTCGCGCCAGCAGGAGGCCGCGCACCGGGACCGTGAACATGAGCCCCAGCATCGCTTCGCGGTCGCCGCGCCGCTCACCGATGTGCAGGCCGGGGAATCCCTCGCGTCCGCCGAGTGGAAAGGTGTGTTGGAGGGGGAGGTCCTCTCCCCAGCCCAGCCGAACCCGTGGCGTGAAGCGTACGTCGCCGAAGCGGGCGAACAGCTCGGCATCGACGCTCGCACGGCTGTAGATGCCGCTCCACACCGCCTCCGCCCGCACGACCTCGCCGCGGAGCCGGCTGGCGCGCACGGCGCGCAGCGCGACGCCCGCCGTGGAGACATTCTGTCGGGCGGGCTCGTCCCAGGTGTGCCCGTGGAGCCCCAGGCCGACCTCCCATCCGCGGGGCAGCACCCGCTCCATCCCCAGGAAGCCGATCGCTTCGCGGGTATCGAAATGGTCGAGCTCTTCGCCATCGGGATCGAACTGGCGTACGTCCTCGGTCGCCAGGCGCACGGTCAGCGTGGGGTCCACTACCTGGCGGGCCAGCTGGAACTTCCGCCGCAGGCCGATGTAGAGCTCCTGCCGAAGCTCGTCCAGGAACAGCGCGGCGCTGCCCTCGAGCGAGCGGCCGAAGAGCCGCCGGTCGACGCCGCCCACCCACATCTGTCCACCCAGCTCATTGTCGTACGCCAGCCCCAGTGCCACTTCCCGGCGGGCAGCGCGTCTCAGGACGAGCGCGAACCCGACGGAATCCCCGGAGCCGCGGGGCCCCAGCCAGACGGAATGGTAGGCCTCGGTGGCGCCGAGGTCCCGCAGGCGGGAGCGCAGCAGGTCCACGTCGAGCGCATCGCCCAGGCCGAAGCCGAGCATCCGCTCCAGGGCCAGGCGCTCCGAATCGTTGGCTCCATCGGCAGAGAAGCCGGTGACCGTGCGAGGGAGGGCCGACGGCCCAGGGGCCGACTGCCCGGAGGTGCAGGCGATCGCCCCCAGCGCGGTATCGGCAGCGGCCCGGCCGTTGGCCAGCAGGCGCGCCACCCGGGGGGGCGAGAAGTTGAAGCTGGTGAAGCCTTCCACCTGGGGGCGGACCATCACGTCCCCGGCGCGCAGTGACTCGGCGGGCTGCCGAAAGAGAAACTCGATGAGCCGGTCGGCCACGCTGAGAGGGGAATAGCCCTCGATCGTCGTCGGAGGGTGCTCGGTGGCGTCGGACACGATGACCCGCTCGGCTCCCTCCGCCCGAGCC
>DATCXX010000039.1:0-3980 GCA_036565615.1 Gemmatimonadales bacterium
CCGTAGCTGTGGCGGGAAGGGCTATTTGAGGTCGTGGAAGCGCTGGTCGAGCCAGGTGGCGATGCGGTCGATCGTGATGGGTTCGGGTTCACCATCCCGGCAGGGGGGGCCGAAGTGGGTGCCCAGACCGTCGATGGTGACGACCCAGGGGGGCCGGCCCGGACGGGTGGCCCGGCGGGGTGCGATGGAGGCGCCCACCCCGCGTCCGCGATAGGTGAACCGCAATTCGTTGTTATCCATGACAGGGGACCACCAGACCCATCTACAGTAGCCATTTTCCCGACCGACGTCGAGAGGACCGCAAGAGGTTGCATGAAAACGGGCGGGTCGGGACTATGAGATGTTATAGGGAGACTCGCCCAGCAAACGAGACGCCCCACCGCGACCTGGGTCCCGGTGGGGCTTCCGGCTCGACGACATGGGCCCGGCGCGATTCGAACGCGCGACCTCTTGCTCCGGAGGCAAGCGCTCTATCCAGCTGAGCTACGGGCCCGGCTACCGCAGGGAGACGTGAGTGGTGGGACGTGCCCCTCACCTCTCACCTCTCACCTCTCACCTCTCACCATAAAGTCGGGGCGCCGGGATTTGAACCCGGGACCTCCTGCTCCCGAAGCAGGCGCGCTACCAGGCTGCGCTACGCCCCGTACGAGAGATCAGGGGGTAGGGATCAGGGGGCAGGGAACCGCCCCCAGAACCCGACTTTACCACCCCTGACCACTGACCCCTGACCCCTGACCACTGACCACTGACCCCTGATCAAGTGCGCCCTGAGGGATTCGAACCCCCAGCCTTCTGATCCGTAGTCAGATGCTCTATCCAGTTGAGCTAAGGGCGCGCTGGGGAGTGGGCGGTACAAGATTCGAACTTGTGACCTCTACGATGTCAACGTAGCGCTCTAACCAGCTGAGCTAACCGCCCCCACTTGCGGTGAGAGGTGAGAAGTAAGCGGTGAGAAGGACCCTCTCACCTCTCACGTCTCACCTCTCACGCCACCATAGCGGGGGTGGGATTTGAACCCACGACCTCCGGGTTATGAGCCCGGCGAGCTACCAGACTGCTCCACCCCGCGACGTTGTCTGCCTGCTGCCTGCTGCCTGCTTTTCCCAACCTGTCGAGAGCGGGAAACGGGACTCGAACCCGCGACCCCAACCTTGGCAAGGTTGTGCTCTACCAACTGAGCTATTCCCGCGAAGAGCGGGCTCCCAACCTACGCGCCCCACCCGACCGGCGCAACCCGCATCACGGCACCGCCACCCGACGCGAATGGAGGCGAGGGGGATCGAACCCCTGACCTCGTGAATGCCATTCACGCGCTCTCCCAACTGAGCTACGCCCCCGCTATATTCTGCTCTCGCCGGGAGGGCGGCCGCAGCACGGCAAGGTAGCCGGACCCCCCAGGTGTGTCAAGCAAAAAACACTCCATTTCACCAGCCATGCGCAAGCCGCGGGACCGGAAGCGCGATACCGCCGCCTCGCTCGGCGTATTCGACGCGGAACGCGACATCCTGGATCTCTATCTCCAGGAAGTCAGCCGGTCCCCGCTGCTCTCGGCCGCGCAGGAAACCGCGGTCGCCCGGCGGGTCCGGGAGGGCGACGAAGCCGCCGTCCACGAGCTGGTCACCAAGAACCTCCGTTTCGTCATCTCAGTGGCCAAGAAATACCAGCACCGCGGCATTGCCCTGGTGGATCTCATCGGGGAGGGCAATCTCGGCCTGCTCACCGCGGCCCGCAAATTCGACCCCGACCACGGGGTGAAATTCATTTCCTACGCGGTGTGGTGGATCCGCCAGGCGATCCTCTCCGCCATCGCACGGCACGGGCGCCCGGTCCGGGTGCCCCTCAACCGCACCGCCGACCTCTCCCGGGTCATCCGCTCCACCGAGTCGCTCCGCCAGGAGCTGGGCCGGGAGCCCACCGCCGAGGAAGTCAGCGGCGCGACCGGCCTGTCGGTGGACCTGGTGCAGTCACTCGCCGCCCTCAATGCCGCCGATCTCCGGCTCGACGCCCCGGTCTCGGCCGACGGGGACCAGGCCGCGCTGGACCGCTTCTCCGCCTCCGCGCAGGGTGACGCGGAGGAAGAGGTGATGCATCGTTTCCTCACCGCCGAGATCCACGCCGCGCTGGGCACCCTCTCGCCCCGCGATGCCCGGATCCTCACCCTCTATTTCGGGCTGGACGGCGGGGAGGAGCACACCCTGGAAGAAATCGGCGACCGCTTCGGGATCACCCGGGAACGGGTCCGGCAGCTCCGCGACCGGGCGCTCCGGCGGCTGCGCGAAGGGGAAGTCGGGCGCGCACTGGCGAGCTTCGCCGCGTGAGCGGCGTCCGGGAGTTCTTCGTTCTCAGCGGGCGATGGGTCATCGAGGGACGGCGCGCCCTCGCGCAAGGGAAGATCTGGCGGCCCCTCCTCTTCGCCCAGATGCGGAAGCTCGGGGTGGACTCCATTCCGGTGGCGGTCTTCGTCGCGGTCTTCACCGGGATCGTCCTCGCGCTGCTCTCCTCCTACATGTTCACCCGCGCCATCCCGCTCTACTTCGTGGGCACCCTGGTCACCAAGGCGGTGATGCTCGAGCTGGGTCCGGTGCTCACCGGGATGGCGCTGGCCGGCCGGGTAGGCGCCAACGTGGCCGCCGAGCTGGGCACCATGCGGGTCACCGAGCAGGTGGACGCGCTGGAGACTCTGGCCATCAGTCCCCATGCGTACCTGGTGACGCCCAGGGTGATCGCGGCCATTCTCATGTTTCCGGTGGTGACCGCGGTCGCCATGGCGGTGGGGGTGCTCTCGGGCTGGTTCACCGCGGTGAATCTGCTCGACCTGTCCTCGGTGGAGTTTCTCCGGGGCGCCCGGCAGTTCTACAACTTCAAGGACATCTGGTTCGGACTGGTGAAGAGCGCCAGCTTCGGCGGCGTGGTGGCCACCATGGGCTGCTTCCAGGGGCTCTCCGCCCGGGGCGGCGCCGAAGGGGTGGGCCACGCCACCACCCGGGCGGTGGTGCTGGGATGCCAGGCGATTCTGGTGCTGGATGCGTTTTGGGCGCTGGTTTTACTATGAGCTCCTTGCCTGGAGGCAAGGAGGCGAGGTGGCAAGGTGGCAAGGCATACTTTGCTTCTTTGCCTCTTTGCCTCCTTGCCACCGTCTCATGATCCAGTTCCACGACGTGCACAAGTCCTTCGGGGCGCGCACCGTCCTCGACGGCTTCACCCTCACCATTCCGGACGGCCAGACCACCGTGCTGATGGGATTCTCCGGGAGCGGGAAGAGCGTCACCCTCAAGCACATCGTCGGACTGCTGGAGCCGGACGCCGGCCGGGTGCTGGTGGACGGCGCATCGGTGGGCGACCTGGAGTACGACGGCCTGATGCGGCTTCGCGCCCGGATCGGCTTCGTGTTCCAGTTCGCCGCCCTGTTCGATTCGCTCTCGGTGTACGACAACCTCGCGCTGGGACTCCGGCGCCAGGAGCTTCCGCCCGAGGAAATCTCCCGGCGGGTTGCCGAAAGCCTCCGCCTGGTGGAGCTCTCCGGGTCGGAGGAGCGCTTCCCCGCGGAGCTCTCGGGCGGCATGCGCAAGCGGGTCGGGATCGCGCGGGCGATCGCCCTCAACCCCCGCTACATTTTGTATGACGAGCCCACCACCGGGCTCGATCCGGTCACCACGGCTGCCATGGACGAACTGATGCTGCGAGCCCGGCGCGAGCTTGGCGCCACCAGTGTGGTCGTGACCCACGACGTCCGGAGCGCGTTCGCGGTGGGGGACCGGATCGCGTTTCTGCACCAGGGCCGGATCCGGCTGGCCGGCACCGTCGGCGAGGTCCGGGAGACCGCGGACCCGCTGGTCCGGGCATTCATCGAGGGACGTCCCGCGATGGGAGAGCGCGTGTGAAGCGATCCAACGAGTTCGCGGTGGGACTCGCGGTGCTGGGCGCCGCCGCCTTGATCACCGTGGGCGCCATCGCGCTGGGCCAGCTCCGGATCGGGCGGG
>DATCXX010000046.1:0-5389 GCA_036565615.1 Gemmatimonadales bacterium
ATATTTGTACAGGAGCGCGAAGCCCCCCCGCACCGCCTTGAGCCAGCGACCGCTGCGGACATTCCGGCTCAGCTCGTCCAGCCGGGGACCGCAGTCCTCCCGCTCCCAGGCAATTCGGCGGCCCTCCCGCAGGGCTCGAGACAACGCGGGATCCGACTCCACGAAGGGCTTCTGCCGGTCGAGCGCGAGCAGGTTTCCCGCCAGCATCCCCCGGTGGTTGCGGGACATGTTTGCGTCGTGCACCCGGTATTCCGCGATCAGCTCCTGGTGGCTCCAGGTGGGAAAGCTCCGCGCCACGCGCAGGTACATCTCGTAATCCTCGGAGTGATGCTGCTCGGGCGAAAAGCCACCCAGCTCGGCCAGCACGGCGCGGCGCCACATGACCGTGACCGGCGGGCCCACGATGTTCTGGCGCAGCAGCAGGTCGTACCGGGCGGGGCCTTCGACGGTCAGGGGCGAGCTGGGGAGCGGATTGCCGCTCGCGTCGATGCGGCGGCGGCGGCCCCAGACGAATCCGCACTCGGGGCGCTCGGCGAAGGCGCGGACGCCGGCCGCGAGGGCGTTGGGAAGCAGGCGGTCATCCGCGTCGAGACACACCACGTAGGTGCCGGTGCACTCGGCGAGCCCCCGGTTCCGCGCCTCGCTCAGGCCCCGGTTTTCCTGGGCAACGAGCCGGACCCCGGGAAACCGCTCGACGACCTCCCGCACATTGTCGGGAGAGCCGTCGTCGATCACGATGATTTCGTAGTCGGTGTGGGTCTGCGCCAGGACACTCTCGATCGCATCGCTCAGGAAGTGCGCCTGGGCGAAGCAGGGAATCACCACGGACACCTGGGGCATGAAGAAACCTCGGCCGGGTCGGCCGGTTCGTCAATCAGGCGGAAGCAGGGGCCGTTCGGTCACCTGTTTGACGATTTCCTTGATCCCGTCGGAGAGGTGGTCCCCGTAGTGGAGCAGGTACACTCCGCGGGAGCGCCGGGCCAGCAGAAACGCCAGAAACGGCATGTCGGCCTTGGCGGAATTGCAGGGGGGACAGGCGAGGACGAGGTTGTCGGGCCGGTCGTAGGCGGTCTGCCCCTTCCGGGGCCGCACGTGATCGAGGGTGACCTCGTCGGGCGTCATGTTCTTGCCGCAATACGCGCAGACCGCGCCGTGCAGGCCGAGCAGCCAGTCGCGGTGGGCCTGATAGGATCGGCCGCCGGACCGGCGTAGCGTCGTGGAAGAAGCGATGGACGGGGAGCGTGACGCGCGTTTACGAGACTTGCGGGGCACGAAGGCTGGGTGCTGGATACTGGTTCCTGGTTGCTGGTCCGTTACTCACGGACTGAAACATAACCCCTTCGAGCGCATTCTCATACCCCGCGCCCTCGCCGGGCCTTCGCTCCTGGTGTAATTTGCGGGCCTGCCCGCGCCCGTCATGCTCGCCGCGAGAAGCGAAAGGAGCCCCTCCTGACGGTTGATACCCAGCGGCCGCCGGCGCGCCCGGCGTCCGACACCGACACGGCCCTCACCTGGCGCAGTATCAACACCATCCGCGCCCTCGCGATGGATGCGGTGCAGGCTGCCGAGAGCGGGCATCCGGGAACCCCGATGGCGCTGGCGCCCGCGGCGTGGCTGCTGTGGACCCGCCACCTCCATCACGATCCCCGGCGTACCGACTGGCCTGATCGCGATCGCTTCGTGCTCTCCTGCGGCCATGCCTCGATGCTGCTGTACGGTCTCCTGCATCTGACCGGATACGATCTGTCCCTCGAGGAAATCCGCAACTTCCGGCAGTGGGGGTCGAAGACGCCGGGTCATCCGGAGCACGGCCATACCCCCGGGGTCGAGACCACCACCGGGCCCCTGGGCCAGGGCGTGGGGAATGCGGTGGGGATGGCCATGGCCGAGGCCCTGCTGGCCCATCGGTTCAACCGGCCGGGCCACGAGATCGTGAATCACCGGACCTGGGCCTTCGCGAGCGACGGCGATCTGATGGAGGGCGTGGCCAGCGAGGCGGCCTCGCTGGCCGGTCACCTGGCCCTGGGCAAGCTCACCATCCTGTACGACGACAACCACATCACCATCGACGGCGACACCGACCGCACCTTCAACGAAGAGGTGCGGCTCCGCTTCGAAGGCTACGGCTGGCGGGTGCTGGAGGTGGGCGACGGGAACGACCTCGACGCCATCGACCGGGCGTTCGGCGAAGCGGCTCGGCACACCGATCGCCCCACCCTGATCCGGCTTCGGACCATCATCGGTTATCCCGCGCCGACCCGACAGGGCACCGCCAAGGCGCACGGCGAGGCCCTGGGCAAGGACGAGGTGGCCCGGACCAAGGAAATCCTCGGCTGGCCGGCGGAGCCGGCGTTCTACATCCCGCCGGAAGTTGCCGCCGAGACGGGGAGCATCGCGGCCCGGGGCGCGGCGCAACGGGCCGACTGGGACGCGCGCCTTGCCCGCTACCAGGCCGACCATCCCGAGCTGGCCCGCGAATTCGAGCAGGCGCTCTCCGGCCGGCTCGAGGTGAAGTGGGAGGAGATCCTCCCCCAGTTTCCAGCCGGCACCGCCCTGGCGACTCGCCAGGCATCCGGCGCAACCCTCCAGGTCCTCACGACCGCGGTGCCGACCCTGGCGGGCGGATCCGCCGACCTGGCCGGAAGCACCGGGACCAGCCTCAAGGGGCTCACCCTGTTCGGCCCGGGCAAGCCGGGTCGCGACATCGCCTGGGGAATCCGGGAGCACGTGATGGGATCGGCCATGAACGGCATGGCGCTCCACGGGGGCATCCGGCCCTACGGCGCCACCTTTCTGGTGTTCGCCGATTACATGAAGCCGGCAATCCGCCTTGCCGCGCTGATGAAGCTCCCGGTCACCTACATCTTCACTCACGATTCCATCGGGCTGGGAGAAGACGGACCGACCCACCAGCCGATCGAGCACCTGGCGATGCTCCGGTCGATTCCAAACATGACGGTGATCCGGCCGGGCGACGCGGCCGAAACCGCCGAGGCGTGGCGCATGGCCCTGGAGCACCGCGAGGGGCCCACGGCCCTGGTCCTGACCCGGCAGAAGCTTCCGGTGCCGGACCGGACCGGGCTGGGTCCGGCCTCCGGGGCCCGTCGGGGCGGGTACGTGCTGTACGATCCGCCGGGGGCCGTTGCCGCCATCCTCATCGCGACCGGCTCCGAGGTCCATCTCGCGCTGGACGCGGCGCGCGCCCTGGCGGCGGAAGACCTCGCAGTCCGGGTGGTCTCGCTTCCCTCGTGGGAGATCTTCCGCCGCCAGCCGGCGGATTACCGGGAGGCGGTCCTGCCCGCCGCCGTGCGGGCCCGGGTGTCGATCGAGGCGGCCACGCCGTTCGGCTGGCTCGAGTGGGTCACCGAAGACGGCGGGGTGATCGGGATCGACCACTTCGGCGCCTCGGCGCCCGGGGAGCGGCTGTTCGAGGAATTTGGCTTTACCCGTGACGCCGCGATCGCCGCGGTGCGCCGGGTACTTTCGAGGAGGACCTGATGGGCACCAATCCGCTGGTCGAGCTGGGACGGCTGGGCCAGAGTCCCTGGTACGATTTCATCACCCGCGACCTGATCGCGTCGGGCACGCTGGCGCGGCTGATCGCGGAGGACGGGCTCCGCGGCATGACCTCGAATCCCACCATCTTCGAGAAGGCGATTTCGGGGAGCGAAGACTACGACGACGATATCCGCCAGCTCGCCTCGCTGGGCCGCTCGCCGCAGGAGATCTTCGAGGCCCTTTCGGTGGCCGACGTGCAGGCGGCCTGCGACGTCTTCCGTCCGGTGTACGAGGCGACCGGAGGGGCCGACGGGCTGGTGTCGCTCGAGGTGAACCCGGAGCTGGGCGATGATACCGCCGGCACCATCGCCGAAGCGAAGCGGCTGTGGACCTCGGTGGCCCGGCCCAACGCCATGATCAAGATCCCCGCCACCGCGGCGGGCATTCCCGCGATCGAGGAGTCGCTGGCCGACGGGATCAGCATCAACATCACCCTGCTCTTCTCGGTGGCCCGCTACGAGGAGGTGATCGAAGCCTTCTTCCGGGGGCTGGAGCGGCGGCGGGTGGCCGGGCAGGAGGTCGACAAGATCAATTCGGTGGCGTCGTTCTTCGTGAGCCGGGTGGACGGCCGGGTGGACCCTGCGCTCGATGCCCGAGGGGATCCCCACCAGCTCCGGGGCACCATCGCCATCGCCAACGCCGGGATGGCCTACGCCGCCTTCGAGCGCTCCCGGGCCACGCCGCGGTGGGGCGTGCTGGCCGCGGCGGGAGCGCGGCCCCAGCGGCCGCTCTGGGCGTCGACCAGCACCAAGGATCCGGCCTATCCCGACATCTACTACGTGGAAGCACTGGTCGCCGCCGACACGGTGAACACCATCCCGCCCGACACTCTGAACGCCTATCGCGACCACGGCAAGCCGGGGCTCAGGATCCACGAGGCCATGGCCTCGGCTCCCCGCCGGCTCCGCGAGCTGGCGGAGACCGGCGTGGACCTCGAGGAGGTCACCCGGTTCCTGGAAGAGGATGGGGTGGCGAAGTTTGCCGCGTCCTACCGCCAGCTGGTCGCCGGGATCGAGGCGAAGGCGAGCGCGCTGGTTAGGTGAGAGGTGAGAGGTGAGAGGTGAGAGGGGTCGTTACGTCTCACCTCTCACCTCTCACCTCTCCCGGGTCAGGGGGCCCCCGACTTGGCCGGCACCATGCTCGCGTCCCACAGCCCCTCGGACTTGGCGACGAAAGCGCTGGCGGAGAGGTCGCCGGTGACGTTGACCGTGGTCCGGGTCATGTCGAGGATGCGGTCCACCCCCAGCACGATCGCGATCCCTTCGGGCGGCACCCCCACCATCGCCAGAATGCCCACCAGCAGCGGGATCGAGCCGCCCGGCACCCCGGCCGCCCCCACCGCGGTGATCACCGCCATCACGATGACGATGATCATCCCGCCGAGCGACAGGTTGACCCCGAAAACCTGGCAGAGGAAGATCACCGTGATCCCCTCGAAGATCGAGGTGCCGTTCATGCACATGGTGGAGCCCAGCGGGAGCACGAAGCCGGCGATCTTGGGAGGCACGCCGAGCCCCTCCTCCGCCGCCTGAAGCGCCGCGGGGAGGGTGGCGTTGCTCGAGCTGGTCGAGAACGCGGTGATCAGCGCCGAGCGGACCCGGGAGAAGAACAGCCGGGGACTGATGCCGATGACGAATCGCAGGATGAGCGAGAGATTGACGGCCGCGTGGAAAATCAGGCAGAACAGCACCACGGCCACGTAGCCCGCCAGCGGTTTCAGCAGCGTGAAGCCGAATCGTGAGGTGACCCCGAAGATCAGCCCGGTCACCCCGTAGGGCGCGAGCTTCATGGCCATTCCGACGATCTTGATCACCACGTCTTCCAGGGCGGT
>DATCXX010000055.1:0-3029 GCA_036565615.1 Gemmatimonadales bacterium
GCTTGAGCCGGCGCGCCGCCGCGACGATGGCGGGGAACCTGGCGGTCCAGTCGTTGCCGCGCCGCGACAGCAAGCGGACCCTGACGCCGTCCTTGATACACTCCATCCGGTAGCCGTCGAACTTGACCTCGTGGAGCCACTCGTCGCCCCGCGGCGGGGCGTCGACCAGGGTGGCGAGCTGCGGCGGGATGAACCCGGAGCTTGCCAACTACGCGCTCCTCCGCGCGGCGGTCTTGCCCCGCGCGGCGCCGCGCCGGGGTGCCTTTGCCTTGCCCTTGCTCTCCACACTCTTCTTGAGCGCGGCCATCAGGTCCAGCACCCTGGTTTCGGGTTCTTCCTCCGGCGCTTCGGCCCGGGTCTTCCGGACACCGCCTTTGGCGCGCGCCTTGATCAGCTTGAGCACGTCGCGCCGGTAGGTGTCGGTGTACTCGGTCGGGTCCCATTTGGTGGCCATGGTCTTCATGAGCTGCTCCGCCATCGCCAGCTCCTGGGGGCGCGGCGCCGCACCCGCTCCTTTGAGCCCTTCGGCGCTGAAGGCCCGGATCTCGTCGTGATAGCGGAGCAGGTGCACCACCAGCGCCTCCTCATTGGGGTACACCGCGGCGACGTACTGCCGGGTCCGCAGCACGATCCGGGCGATACCGATCTGCCCGGAGCGCTCCATCGCCTCCCGCAGCAGCGCGTAGGCCTTGGCGCTGCCCTTGAGGGGCGAGACATAGTAGGGCCGGCTGAAGTAGATCGGAGCGATCTCCTCCCGGGGCACGAACCCGATGATGTCCACGGTCTGGGTGGCCTTGGGATTGGCGGCCTTCAGGTCGGCGTCGCTCAGGATCACGTAGCGGTCCTTGCTCACCGCGTACCCCTTGACGATGTCCGCCTGCCTGACCTCGGCGCCGGTGTCGGCGTTCACCTTCTTGTACCGGATCCGGGCCTTGTCCCGCCGGTCCAGCAGGTCGAGGTCGAGGCGTTCGGACGTTTCGGCGGGGAGCAGCTCGACCGCGATGCTCACCAGCCCGAAGCCCATGGTGCCCTTCCAGATGGGGTGTGGCATAAGCTCCCCTCCCGGCGTCCCACAACAAAGAGTGCGAGGAACTTCCGAGGGGAGACGAGTAGAACATGGCGGAAAACACCGTGTTCATGCGGCGGAACTGGCAGGTGCAGCGGGCCGGCTGGCTGCTCATGGTCCTGGTGGTCCTGTTCGGTCTCGCCGGACTGTTCGGCCAGGGTCGCCTCGCCCGGCGCGAAGCCGCGGCCCAGGGCCTCACCCTGCGTTACCAGCGGGTGGTCCGGCTGGAAGCGACCCAATCCCTGGAGTTCGCTCTCGACGCCCGGCCGTCCGGCGAGGTGGCCCTCGATCTCGATTCGGGATTCGTGAAGCGGACCGAAATCGAGCGGATCATCCCCGAGCCCCGGGAGATCTTCATCTCGCCGGAGGGACAGCGGTTGAGCTTCCCCTCTGCGGGAAGCGGCTCCGTCGCCATCCGCCTTCTGTTCGTTCCCAAGAAGCTCGGCCGCCTCCGGGCGCGATTCGCGATCCCGGGCGGAGCCGAGCTTCCAGTTTCGATCCTGGTCCTTCCGTAGGAGCCACTCCCATGCACGCGGTCGTCCGACCCTTCGTGATCTACTTCGCCCTGCTGGTGCTGTTCCGGATTACCGGGAAGCGCGCCCTGGGCGACCTGACCAGCTTCGACTTCGTGGTGCTCCTGATCGTGAGCGAGTGCGTCTCCGCCGGACTTCTTGCGGGCGACTCCTCCCTCACCGGCGCCCTGCTCGCGGTGACCACCCTCCTGGTCCTCGACCTGGCGCTTTCCCTGATCAAGCAGCGGTTCAGGGGCCTGGCCCGGGCGCTGGAGGACGAGCCGGTGCACCTGATGCGCCGGGGGAAGCTGCTGCGCGACCGGATGCAGAAGGAGCGGGTGGACGAGGAGGACATCCTGGAGGCCGCGCGCAGCCATCACGGCCTCGAGCGGATGGATCAGATCGACTCGGCGGTGCTGGAGCGGCACGGGACCATCTCCATCATTCCCGCCGACAACGCCGCCGGGGCGTGAAGACTCCCAAGCTCGACCTGGTGAGCGGCGCCCCCTACTGGCCGATCGCCGCGGGACTGCTGGGCGTCTACCCGCCTCTCGGCGCCAACGCGGAATGCGAGGTGGCGGTGGTCGGCGCGGGCATCACCGGCGCGCTGGTGGCCGACACGCTGGCCGAGGCGGGGATCGATGTCATCGTGGTGGACCGGCGCGACGTCGCGCGGGGGAGCACCGCGGCCAGCACCGCCCTGGTAAGCTGGGAGCTCGATGTCGAGCTCGGGGCGCTGATCGACCAGATCGGGGAGGAAGATGCGGTACTCGCCTATCGGGCCTCGCTCGGCGCGGTCGGCACCCTGGAGGGCCTGATCCGGAAGCTTTCCGACGACTGCGGGTTCGCCCGCCGACCCAGTCTGTACCTCGCGACCAGCCGGCGCGATGTGAAGCGGCTTCAGCGGGAAGCGGAGCTGCGGGCCCGCCACGGTTTGCCCTCGGAATACTGGAACCGGAAGCGGGTCGCCGCCTCCCACTCCTGCCGGGCGCACGGCGCGATCCGGAGCGGCGGCTCCGCCGAGGTGGATCCCTACCGGCTGACCCACGCATTGCTGGCCCGGGCCGCCGGCCGGGGCGCCCGGGTGTTCGACCGCACCGAGATCGTCAGCGAAGACTTTGCCGGCGGCGCCATCACCCTGAAAACCGGCCGGGGGCATTTCATCCGTGCCCGGCGGGTGGTGATGGCGCTGGGCTACGAGATTCCCCGCCCGCTTCGCCGGGACATCGTCCAGCTGAGCAGCACCTACGCGCTGGTCAGCGAGCCGGTGCCGGAGTGGACCGGCTGGGAAGATCGCTGTCTGGTCTGGGAGTCGGCCCGGCCCTACCACTACCTCCGGACCACCAGCGATGGGAGGGCGATGATCGGCGGAGAGGATGAGCCGTTCCGCGATCCCGCCCGGAGGGACCGGTTGCTGCCCCGGAAGATCGGTCGGCTCCGGGAGCGGCTGG
>DATCXX010000068.1:0-6834 GCA_036565615.1 Gemmatimonadales bacterium
GGGCGAGGAGCTGGATATCATGGAGCTTCCCGAAGGCGTCCTGGGCTGCGGTGAGGCGCAGGACCGCCGTCGCGGCCAGCCGGGATGAGCTCCCGAACGGTTCGAGCAGGTAGCGGAGCCGCTTCATCGCGATGCGCGCCGCGTGGGCCATCTCGGTTTGACTCGCGCTGCGCAACCGTCTGATGCTGGTAGTCACCTCCTCCAGCCGCTCCGCAAGCAGGACCGCCATCGCGGCCGCCATGCTGGGTCCGGGTCCCGCCGCCGTAGCCCCGGCGTCCAGCCCTCCGCGGTGCAGCTGGGACGCAAGCTTCGCCGCCGTGCTGGAAAGGTCTTCCACGATGCGCCGGGAGAGCTTTTCCCTGGCGCGGGTCTCCTCCCGGTCGAGCTGGAGCTCGATCCGGCGGCTCTCCGTCGCCAGCGGAGGACCGTCGGCCTCGGCCATCTGGCGCAGGGTGAGGCGCTGAACCTGGAGATCACGGGCCACACCCGCCACCCGGGAGATCCGGCGGAGCCGCTGGGTGCTGGAGGCGGTGACGGTGTCTTCGAGCCAGGGGCCGAAGGCCCGGAGCCAGCTCCGGAGGCGGCGGAGCGCCACCCGGAAGTCGTGGATCGCCTCAGGGTCTTCGTCGGCGATGATCCGGGCCGATTCTTCCAGCACCTTGAGCAGGAACAGCCGGCCGATGTTCCGCGCTACCGCACCGGCCGGCTGTCCCAGGAGCTCGGGAGGGAGGGTCGCCTTCACATGTCGGACGACGCGCCGTGCATGATCACCGCCTGAATCTTGAGTTTGCCCGCGTCATCCCGGCGAAAAACGTAGGTGGAAACCTCGTCGCACCTGATGACGCGCCGGCCGCCGCGCGGCCGCACCGGCCGGATAGCGGTCAGCGGCCCCAGTCAGCGCCGGCTGTTCCCGTTATCCATATCGGCCGCGATACGCCATACTCCTCCCCGCTCCCGCCGCAGGGCAAGGATGAACTTCCCGATGTCCGGGGAGCCTTTCGCCGAGGAATAGGCTCCGATGATGTAGCCCACGGAATCCGCGGTGGCAAATGCGAGTGCCCGGAGCGCCAGCGGTCCGCCGGCCGACCGCTGGTAGGCTTCGGTGATGGCGGCCCGGCCCCGGACCGGTGGCCGGCCCCCTTGAAGTACGAAGCCATCTTCGGCAAAGAGCGCGGCCAGACCCGCGGCGGAGCGGGCCTGCCATTCCCGCTCGTAGTCACGGAGCACCCGATCCAGCTCCCGGGGGAGGTCCACCGAGGGAAGCGGCGGCGGGGCGGCCGGGGCGTCGGCTTGCGCCGAGCCCGCCTGGGAGACCAGCGACAGCGCCAGAACGATGAGTGTCATCAACCTGCGCATGGGAGCCTTCCTGAGAAGCGTGGGGATTCGATCGTCATGGTGCACTCTCCTGGGATGCTCGAGCGCCCTCCGGCGGCTGATCCCGCCCTGCGCCATGCCGCCGGAGCACCTCATCCAGCTCCGGATCCCCGGTCGGAAACGGGCTGACGGCGGCAGGGTCGGCGCCAGCCGACAGTAGCGCGTCGATCACCGCCGGATAGTCGTGCAATGAGCAGGGGGTGGTGCGGGGGCTGTTCAGGGCGAAGAACACCGTGGAGTCGAGTACCGTCCCGCCCCAGGTATTCCGTACTTCCAGCGGAGCGCCCTTCCCGATCAACACGGTCACCATCTCCAGGCACCGGCCGGCCGCGGCCCAGTGCAAGGCCGTCATGGCATTGCTGTCGCTCGCGGCGGGATCGACTCCCTGGTCGAGGAGGAACCGTGCGACCGGCTCGCGCCCGAACTTGCAGGCCCAGGCCAGGGCCAGCTCGATCTGTGCCCTGGCGCCCCGGGGCCAGGTAAACCAGCTCGGCCCCCGCTGGGGCGCCCCGTTCCGCAGGGTCGCCGGGTCCACCACGAAGCGTCGAACCAGATCCAGACGTCCCATCGCCGCGGCGGTGATGACGTCATCGGTGCGCGCTCCCCGCCGCGCCAGCGCCTCCGCCGACTCGCCATAATCGAAGACCAACGCGGTCACCAGCGGGGATCCGTCGTCATCCAGCCCGTCGATCGCGGCCCCGAAATCGAGCAGGAGATCAACCAGCGGGGCCTGCAGTCCCGCTTCCGCCGGGTGGGTGCTGGAGACCAGCAGGTTCATGGTGGTCTGATACCGGTCTCCCCCGTAGGTATTCGCCAGCCCATCCACCTCGGCACCCGCCTCGAGCAGGAAGCGGGCGACTGCCAGCGCGTTCGGAGGCGTTTTCTGCCGGAAGTCCTCGACGCCGTTGGCCGCGACATAGTGAAGCAGCGTGGCCCCGTGCACCCGGAACGACCTGGCGTGCACCAGGTCGGGGTTGCGGCGGACCAGGGACTCGAGGGTGGCGAGATCGCCGCTCACCACCGCATCGGCGGCCGCCTCGAACTCACGCCGGACCGGATCGGTTTCCTCCGGCGGCTCCACCGCAGCGGCGAAAGCCGCCCAGCTCTCGAAGCCGTGGGCGCGGGCAATGAGGAACTGCGCGTCCGCCAGGGTGAACGGCGCTCCAGCCTGGCGCACCCGTTCCTCGATGGATTCGACGGCGCGGTCGAAGCTGTGCTGCACGAACGGGGTGATCGAAACTCCCAGAAGCCCGGCGAGAGCTTCCAGCCATTCGGTGGCCCAGCCGTGCACCGCGCCGGGATCGGCGGACCCGGCGGCAACGACCAGCTCCTTGGCGCGCTTCTTATACTGGGAAAGGTTGGGACGGGGCGGCAGCGGGAGGACGTCCATGCTGTCGTAGTTACGCGGAAGTTCCTGCCAGGGCAAGGACGAGGGTAACCGGTTCTCACCCTCTAGGGGGCGACAAACTCGGCCAGTTCGCGTAATCGATGCTCTGGGCTCGATTCCGCGAGGAACCGTAGAATTGGCAGGTGGCCTGCTCCGACGATGAGCAGGATCCGATCGTTGGAGCTCGAGGTCAGCGCCTGCAAATTGCTGAAGATCCGAAGGTTGCGGTTATACCACGAGGTCGCGTCGTCGGGTCCCAGATACTGGAGGTCCGATCCGAACTTGAAGGATCCCACCAGGTAGGCACCGTGACCGATCCGGATCCGCTCGGCACTGTTCATATAGAGCAGCTGGTCCGTCAGCGATCGCACGGTCTTCAGCGAATCATCTCGAGCGTACAATTGCCGATAGCGTGCCGACCACGGATCATCCTGAATCCGCTTGATGAGCTCGTCCATGCGCACACCCAACGAATCGAGCTTGGCTCCGACTTGTTCATCGCTCAGGTATGCCCTGGCCTCGGCGTCCACCGCATACACCTTCGGCAGCCCGAGATGTTTGGCCAGCCTGAACCCGATCTGATAGATCTCATTCTTCCCCAGCTCAAAGGTGCCTTTCACGAAGGCAGCATAGAGCGAGTCAAGCCTCCGCTGGTCCGCGGCCACAGCCTCCACAGCGATCTTGGTGGGACGAAATCGAGCGAGTTGGTTGGTCAAGTCCTGGAGCTCGCGCTGCCGGCCCGGCGCGGCTATGTCGATCTTGAATCTGGGCTTGTACGCGTCGAGCCCTTGATCGTCGAAATGGAATACTCCGAGAAACAGCAACTCGGCTCGGGCTCCTCCGGTAAGATCTGCGGGAAGATTTGAGGTCGCGACAGTTCTCCCACACGCCATCATCACTGCAGGAATAGGCCAGAGAAAGGCTTTGCGAATGGCCGCAGCACGCATCCTCTACTCCGACCGCATCGCAATCAGGGGATCCACCCGCACCGCACGCCAGGCCGGCATCAGGCTGGCCAGCAGCGCTGCCGCGCCCAGCGCGCCGACCGCGATCGCCAGGGTGGGCGGGTCGAAAGGGGAGACGCCGTACAGGAATGCGCCCAGCGCACGGGAGTTCGCGAGGGTGAGGAGCGCGCCTAGCAGGAGCCCCGGAACCACCGCCGCGAGAGTCGAGCGGAGGACCAGCGTGCCGACCCGGCCCGCGGTGGCTCCCAGGGCTCTGCGCACCCCGATCTCCCGGGTCCGCTGGGCCACGGCGTAGGACACCACACCGTAGATGCCGACGATCGCCAGCAGAAGCGCGAGGCCGCCGAAGGTCCCCAGCACCAGCATGGTGAAGCGCCGGTCCGCCACGGTACCGGACACGAGCTGCGGCATGGTCTGGAGCATGACCGGCACCTCGGGATCCACCTCCCGGACGACGCGACGGAGGGAAGCGAACAAGTCCTCCGGCGCCGAGCTGGTGCGCACCGCGTAGGTCACCGCGGCGGAGCGATAGGGCGGCCGCTGCCGGTGATCGAAGTAGTAGGTAGGCCGGACCTGATCGGTCATCCCGCTGGAACGCACGCTGGGAACCACCCCGACCACCGTGAACCAGGGCTCGCTGTCGTCCTCGCTGTTGCTGTCCATCCCAGCCGGCTTGACCCGCTTGCCCAGCGGATCCTGGCCGGGCCATTCGCGGTCGGCAAACGCCTGGTCCACCACCGTGACTCCGGGGGCGGAGATGTCGTCACCCGGTCCGAATCCGCGGCCTTTCAGCATCGGCATGCCCATCGCGCGGAAGTAGTCGCCGCCGATCACCCGGTAGATCGCGTAGCCGGTAAACCGGCCGCTGGGGTCGAAGGGTTTCCCCTCCACCACCATGGAACCGCTGGGCCCGTTGCCGTGAAGCGGAGGCTGGTTGACGAAGCCGGCGGCGACGACGCCGGGAAGCGCGACCATCCGCTCCAGCGCCGCAAGATGGAAGGCGCCGATCCGGGGCGAGCGTCCGGGGAACTTGACCGAAGGCAGATCCACGGCCAGGGCCACCGCGCCCTCGGGCTCAAATCCGAGATCGCTCTCCATCACCCGGCCGAACGACTTGATCAGCAGCACCGACCCCGACAGCAGTGCCACGGCGAGCGCCACCTCGGCCGCCACCAGCAGGTTCCAGACCCGCATCCGACGCCGGCTGGCCATGCCCACCGCGGCTTCCCGAAGCGACGTCACCGTGGACGCGGAGGAAAGCCGCAGCGCGGGGAAGAGCCCGAAGAGCAGGGTCGCCACGAAGCCAATGCCAACCGCGAACACCGCGACCCACCCGTCGATCCCCACCCGGTCCATCCGCACTTCGGCCGGGGCAAGCGGGGTCAGCACCCGGAGCAGCACACCGGCGAGCAGCAGTCCGGCCGCGGCGCCGGACATCGCGAGGAGCACGCTCTCGGTCAGGAGCTGGCGGGCCAGCCTGGTGCGGGTCGCGCCCAGGGCGGAGCGCACCGTCAGCTCTCCCAGTCGGGCGGTGCCGCGGGCCAGGATCCCGCTGGCGAGGTTGCTGCACGCGGCGAGGAGAAACACCGCCGAGGCCGCGAGCAGGAGCAGGAGAGGCTGTTGCATCCTCCCGGTCTCGGCCGCCTGGAGCCCGGTGACCACCGCCCCGGTGGCGTCGAAGTCGGGCTCGTACTGTGGCCCCAGGACGGCGAGGATCTGATCCAGCTCGCGAGCTGCCGCATCGGGGGAGATCCCGGCGCGGAGCCGGCCCACCGTCTCCCAGTTGTGGGAGGTGCGCGAGCGGCTCTGCTCCATCAGCTCGATGGGCCACCAGAGCTGGGTGCGGTCGGGAAAATCGAAGCCGGGCGGCAGCACCCCGACGACCTGATGGTCCCAGCCGAGTTTGATCCGGACATTTTCGAGCGAGCGGGGCGAGCCGAGGTAGTCACGCCAGAACTCATGGCTCACCACCGCCACCGGACTGGCTCCCAGCCGGTGCTCCTCCGGCAGCGGAAGGCGGCCCAGCGCGGGACGGACCGGAAAGACCCTGAAGAATCCCGCCGAGACGGCGCCGGCGCGCACCCGGAGCGGCTGGGAGGTGCCGAGCACGGTGGTGGTCCAGACGCCGTAGGAAGTCATCGCGCTGAAGGAGCGGGCCCGGGCCTCGAGATCGAGGAAGTTGGCCCAGGTCACGCTGCCGGAGCCCTTATCGTGCCGCTCTTCGATGGTCACCAGCCGCTCCGGCTCGGCGTAGGGCAGCGGACGGAGCAGCACGCCGTTCACGATACTGAACATCGCGGCCACCGCGCCGGTTCCGAGTGCCAGGGTCACGATCGCGGTGAAGGTGAAGCCGGGATTCTTCCGAAGCACCCGGAATCCCACCACCACATCCTGCCAGAGGGTGCCCATCCAGTCGGCCCGCCGGACCGAGGCCCGGCGGCGGCGCTCGATGGCCCGGCATTCGGCCTCCACCGCGGCGGCATCGCCGAAGGAGGCCCGGGCCTCCGCGGTGGCGCGCTCCCGGGTCATGCCCTGCCCCATCAACTCGGCGATCCGCTGCTCCAGGTGGAACTCCAGCTCGCGGCGGACGTCCTCGGAGACCGGCCGGGTCCGGGAAAGCGGCAGGCTTTCGTCGTCGAATTCACGGCTCATGAGAGTGCCGCTCGCGGGCGGGCCTCGAGCACCCGGGTGAAGACGGTGATGTAGCGCCGCCAGGCGGTGACTTCGCGCTCCAGGGCGCGTTGCCCGGCGCGAGTCAGCCGGTAGACCCGGGCTTCCCGGCCGCTCTCGGAAAGCTTCCACTCGGCCTCGATCCAGTCCCGTTCCTCCAGCCGGCGCAGCGCGGGATAGAGCGCCCCTTCCTCGATGATGAGCTGGTCGCCGGAGCATTCCCGGAGCCAGCGGGAGATGGCGTAGCCGTGGGCGGGGCCCCAGCTCAGGGTCTTGAGGATGAGCACGTCGAAGGTGCCCTTGAGCAGGCGGAGCTGTTTGTCGGTCATACCTAAGACTGTATAGTATAGACCGGGGATTGTCCAGGGGAGGGGTGAGAGGTGAGAGGTGAGAGGTGAGAGGTGAGAGGTGAGAGGTGAGAGGTGAGAGGTGCGAAGG
>DATCXX010000080.1:0-10192 GCA_036565615.1 Gemmatimonadales bacterium
CACCTGGATCGAGTCGGCGCCGTAGTCCTTGCTGTTCTTGTCCACGACTCCCGCGGCGTTGGCCATTCCGGAATCACCTCTCCTGGCGCTGGTCCGGAGCGGGAAGCCCCGTGAGCCAGCGAATTTCCCTGATCTGCCCGCGCCGGTCCTGGTTGAGCTTCCCCAGGATCCGGGGGGCCATGAGACTCAACTCGTTGGCCCAGGCGCTGGAAGCGACCCGGACCCAGAGCGTGCCCTCGGCGTTCACCGCTTCGGCGCGGGTGACCGCGGCGATCTGCGGCCCCACCACCTCGGCCCAGCGATCCACCACCTGGGACACATCGAGCCGCTTGCCCATTCCGGACTTTGCCAGCCACTCGTTCAGGACATCGCGGATCGCGAAGGGCTTCGACCTCGGCCTGGGCTTCACGCGCTCACCACCCGCGAGGCTCCGCTCACCCGCCCGGTATCCACCAGCAGCGTTTCCAGGTGGAAGGCCTCGGGCAACTCGTCCTCCCGGGGCGAGGTGATGAAGGTCTGCCGGGCCCGCCCCGAGAGCAGCCGGGCCGCGAGCCGGCCCTGGCGCTGCTCGTCCAGCTCGGCAAAGACGTCGTCCAGCAGCAGCGCCGGCTCGGAGCCCGACGACTCCGCCAGGGTCTCCCGCTCGCAGAGCTTGAGGGCGATGGCCGCGGTGCGCTGCTGCCCGGTCGAGCCGACTTCGCGCAGCAGGCGCCCGTCCAGCCGAAGCTCCAGGTCGTGGCGATGCGGCCCCACCGTGGTGGCCGCCCGTGCCGCATCACGGCCGGCGGCCCGGGCCAGCGCCTCGGTCCAGCCCGCCGGGTCGGCCAGCGATTCATCACCCCGGTACCGCAGGGTGACCTCGACCGTTTCTCCCAGCGCCACGCAGGTAGCCGTGAAGGGCTCGGCGTGCGCCGCGCTCCAGGCCTGGCGGTGCCGGACCAATGCGGAGCCGGCGGAAGCCAGAGCGGGGTCAAACGCATGGGCCAGGTCGGTCCGCTGCTGGCGGAGCGCAGTGTTCCGCTGGGCCAGCGCGGCGCGGTACCGCGAAAGGGCGCGCAGGTAGCCGCGGTCGGCGAGCGAGAGGACCCGGTCCAGGTACTGGCGCCGCTCCGCCGCCGGACCCTGCACCAGCCGGAGGTCGGTCGGGAGAAAGGCGACTGCGAGCCAGTGTCCCAGGGCGTCGCCCAGCCTGGCCGGCTCCACCCCGTCCTGAGTGAGCCGCTTCACTTTCCCGGCCGACCGGAACCCGGCGCCCAGCTCCCGGGGCCGCCGGCCCTCCTCCAGCCAGAGGGTGAGCTGAAACCCGGCCTCCCCGTGGCGCGTGACATCCATGTCGCGAGCCCCGCGGAGCGAGCGGTACAGAACCGGGTAATACAGCAGCTCGAGGAGATTGGTCTTGCCCTGGCCGTTGGGGCCCAGAAAGACCGCGCCGTCAGGCGGAAGAGAGAGGTCCAGGTCCGCGAGATTCCTGAACCCTCGCGCCACGATCCGTTCCGCCCGCATGGGAGAAAAATAACCGTGTGCGCGCGGGAATCACAGCAAGTAGGACGGTAGGTTTCGGGACGGTTGGACGGTAGGAAACTGCCCCCTTCCGCCCACCTACCGTCATACCGACCTGCCGTCCTACCGTCCCTGAAACGAAGCCTTCCGCTTGCCCACGAACGCCGAGGTGCCCTCTCTGAAATCCGCCGTCCCCGCCAGCTCCCCGAAGTGCTTGCTTTCGAGCGCGAGGGCCTCGTCGGCCGGCATTTCCTCCTGGTGATCCAGCACCTGCAGGCAGGCGGCGACCGCGAGGGGCGCGTTCTCCAGGATGGTGCGGAGCAGCTTTTCACACTCGGGAATCAGCTGCTCGAACGGCACCACCCGGTTGACCAGCCCGATCCGGTACGCCTCCTGGGCGTCGACCATGCCTCCCGAGATCAGCAGCTCGCTGGCCCGCCCCCGGCCGATCAGCCGGGGGAGCCGGACCGATCCCCCATAACCCGGGATAATGCCGAGCTTGACCTCGGGCTGGCCGAACTTGGCGTTCTCCGAGGCCAGCCGGAAATGGCAGGCCATCGCGAGCTCGCAGCCGCCGCCCAGGGCGAATCCGTTGACCGCCGCCACGATCGGCTTCTCGCTCCGCTCCAGCCGCCGGAAGGTATGCGACCCTTTCTGCGAGAGCGCGAAGGCCCGCCCCGAGTCGCATTCGGCCAGCTCCCCGATGTCGGCCCCGGCCACGAACGCCTTGGGCCCGGCGCCGGTCAGGATCACCGCCCGAATGGCGTCGTCGGTCGCGATCCGTCCCGCCAATTCGCCCAGCTCGGTGACGACGGTGTCGTTGAGCGCGTTGAGCTTGTCCGGGCGGTTGACGGTGACGAGGGCGAGGCCGTCGCGGTTTTCGAAGAGGAGCGTGGAGTAGGTCATGGTGGTCAGGGGTCAGGGGTCAGGGGTCAGTGACTGCTCGTTAAGATAAGTCCGGTTGTGCCGCCATATCCGCGGTAGATTCCCTAATCCCTGACCACTGACCACTGATCACTTGTCCTCGATTCTCGCTCTGGATCAAGGAACCACGAGTTCCCGCGCCGTCGTCGTTCACCAGGACGGTACCATCCTGGGCACCGGCCAGCGGGAATTCCGGCAGCACTATCCTGAGCCCGGCTGGGTGGAGCACGATCCTGAGGACCTGATCGAGACGACCCTCGCCGCCGCGCGGGAGGCGCTGGCCGCTGCGAAGGAACGCCCCGCCGGCATCGGGATCACCAACCAGCGGGAGACCCTGGTGCTGTGGGACCGGAAGTCGCTGCGCGCCGTGGCTCCGGCGATCGTCTGGCAGGACCGCCGCACCACCGGGCGGTGCCGCGAGCTGCGCGCCGAGGGAGCCGAGCCCGCGATCCGATCCCGGACGGGACTCCTGCTCGATCCTTACTTTTCCGCGACCAAGCTGGAATGGCTGCTCCGGGATGGCGAGCTCCGCCGCAGGGCCGAGCGGGGCGAGCTCGCTGCCGGCACGGTGGACAGCTGGCTGACCGCCCGGCTGACCGGAGGTCGAGCCCACGTCACCGACCACACCAATGCGTCGCGGACGATGCTGTACTCCCTCGCGAGCGGGGGGTGGGACAGGGAACTGGCTTCCCGCTTCGCTATTCCCGCTTCGCTGCTGGCCGAAATCGTGCCTTCGAGCGGAGTGGTTGGAGAGACCGACGCCGAGCTTCTGGGAACGGGGCTCCCGATCGCGGGGATCGCAGGCGACCAGCAGGCTGCGCTGTTCGGCCAGGGCTGTGTCCGGCCCGGGATGGGCAAAAACACCTATGGCACCGGCGCATTCCTCCTGCTCTATGCCGGGGAGGCGCCTCCGGTGCCTTCAGAGGGGCTGCTGGCGACCGCCGCGTGCAATGCGAAAGGCGGGCGTGGATTTGCGCTGGAGGGATCGGTCTTCATCGCCGGAGCAGTGATCCAGTGGCTGCGCGACGAGCTCGGCCTGCTGGGTACCGCCGCAGAATCGGCGGAGGTCGCGGCCGCGGTGCCCGACACCGGGGGCGTCCATTTCGTTCCCGCCTTCGTGGGCCTGGGGAGCCCGCACTGGGCGCCGGAGGCCCGCGGCACCATCACCGGCCTGACTCGGGGCACTACTCGCGCGCACCTGGTGCGCGCCGGGCTCGAATCCATGGCGTTCGGGTCCGCCGAGCTGATCGCCGCCATGCTGGAGGCGACCGGACTCGAGCTGCCGGTGCTCCGGGTGGATGGCGGTGCCAGCGCCAACGACTGGTTGATGCAATTTCAGGCCGATGTGCTGGGTGTCCCGGTGGAGCGGCCCGACGTGGTGGAAACCACCGCGCTGGGCGCCGCGGCCCTGGCCGGAATGGCGCTGGGCGTCTGGCCCTCGCTGGACGCCTTCACCGCCACCAGGCGGCAGGCAGTGTTCAGTCCGCAGTCGTCAGCCGAGAGTCGAGAGAACCTGGTGGCCGGCTGGAAGCGCGCCGTGGAAACCACTCTGTTCTGGGCGAGAAGCGGTGAGCGGTGAGCGGTGAGAGGTGAGAGGTGAGAGGTGAGGGCTGAGAGGTAAGCGAGAATCGCCTGCGTCTTCCGCGTCCTCCGCGCCCTTCGCGTCCGTCGCGCCGCCCGCTAGCGCGTCAGTTTGCGCACCCGCCACTCTCCCCGCTGGGCCCCGCGGTCGCTGGTGGTGATGTAGCTCCCGCTGATCTCGTTCCCTTCCACCTTTCCATAGAACGTGGTCCGCGCCACGCAGTCGCAGTCGGGCGCGATGTAGGGCTCCAGCTCCCCCTGCACGGCGCCTCCGGCCACCCGCACGAACCTGATCGAGAGCAGCTCGGTGGACCGGACATGCTGCTCGTGTCCCGTGAGCATATCCACCGGCCGGGGACCCACAGTGCCAGCGGCCACCGGCATCAGGACATCGCCGAAGGCCGAATCCCCATGGGCGGTGATCTGGAAGAAAATGCTCCCGGTCCGGCGGGATTCGCTGCTGGAGTAGGTGCCGTCCCAGTCGCCGATGAGCTGCTCCACCTCGGTGTGCACCCCTGCCACCGGCACCGGGTCGAGCCGGGTGCCGCATCCCATCGCCAGGACGGCAAGCGCCGCCAGGATCGTGACTCGCATGGTTCGCTCCTCCGGTCTACTCCACGATCAGGGCGGTCACCATTCCAAACATCCCGTGCTCCGACTCGGCGTGGGTGAGAATGTGACAGTGAAACGCCCAGGTGCCGGGGTTGCTGGCCTTCACCAGCACGTCCCATCGCTCGCCGGGGGCGATGTTCAGGGTGTCGCACTTCCACGGCGCCGGCTGATTCCATCCGTCCTTGGCGATCACCGTCATGTGCATCCCGTGCAGGTGCATCGGGTGGATCTGCATCCCCTCGTTCATGAACCGGATCCGGATGGTCTGCCCCCGCTTGGCCACGATCGGCTCGGTGGCGGGGAAGCCTTTTCCGTTGAGGGTGTAGCCGTGAGCCATGTCGTTGAGGATCATCACCGCATCGACGTCGACCTTGGGATCCGCATTCGGGTCCCTGGGGTCCACGATGAACGCGCCCAGCAATCCCATTCCCACCTGTTTGGCGGCGTTGTGGTGGGAGTGGTACATGTGCGACCCTGAATTGGGTACCGTGAATTCGTAGCTGTACGACGCGCCCGGCTTGATCGGCTTCTGGGTGATGAACGGCACCCCGTCCTGGTCGTTGGGCACCTCGAGACCGTGGAAGTGCACGCAGGTGGACTCGGGCAGGCGGTTGGTCACGTTGATGCGCACCCGGTCGCCTTCCCGCACCCGGATCTGCGGTCCGGGCAGCTGGTCGTTGTACACCCACGCCTTCATCCGCTTGCCCGGCGCGATCTCCCACTGCACTTCCGAGCAGGTGAGATCGTACACCTTGACCCCGCGATCCATCCGGGGCGCCAGCAGCTGGTTTCCCTTGCCCTCGGTCCTGGCGGGAAAGGCCTTCACCCCCGCCTCATGCATCGCGTCCATTTCCTCGGCCCTGGTCTCGGCGCTGGGCGGAGGAGCCGGAGCCTCATGGCCGGCGGACGCTGCCGGAGCGGCGCTCGCGGCCCGCGCCGCGGCCGGTTTGGCGGGCACGCAGCTCTCCAGCGTCGCGATTCCGGCGGGAATCGCGAGGGTGGCCAGGGTGCCCCGGCGGATGAAGGCGCGGCGGGAGGGGGGCGAATTCAGGGGATTGTCGGCCGGCATGAAGGCGCTCGTGAAAAAGTGTGGGTGTAGAATCGCTGGAGCACCCTGAAGCGAGAGGTTGAATCGTATGAAGAAGTCTTTCGAAATCAGAAGTCCTTGCGGCGAAACCAGTGCAGACCCAGCAGGAAGGGCACCGCGGCGCAGACCGCCAGCATGAGCAGGGCCAGCAGCATCCCCGCCGGACCGACGAAAAACTGCCGGTAGACCGCGCCGGTATAGCCCATCAGCGCCGACACGTCGAATGACAGGAGGAGCAGGACTCGACCCAGGTCCACCGGATTGAGGAACATCATGCCGAGCAGCGGCCCCTCCAGCGGATAACGGTCGAACGCGCTGGTGACCAGCAGAATGAGGCCGTCGTAAATCAGGGTGGTGAACAGCCATACGAAGAGCGCCGCGCCCAGCCCGCGGGCCCGGTCCTCGATCAGCACCGCGACGCAGAGCGAAAACGCGGTGAAGACCAGAGTGAGGAGGACTCCTACCGTCACCAGCATGACCGCCTGCCCGGGGAACGCCGGTCCTCCTCCGCCCAGCACCAGCAGGGGGATTCCGACTCCCACGAGGAAGGCTCCCGCCAACGGCAGCGCCAGCCCGCCGAACAGCCCGGTGTAGAGCGCTCCCCGCCCGACCGGCTGGGCCAGCAGCATCTCGATGAACTCCCGGGCGTTGTACACGTAGAGGGTGCCGAACACGACCGTCACCAGCGGGAGCAACAGGAGCACCACGTTCAGCAGGGAAAGCAGGGCCCGCTCCCCACTCCCTCCGAAGCGGAGCAGCATCCAGGTGAGCAGCGCCAGCAGGATCGCGTAGCCGGCGATCCAGCGGCTCCGCGCCACATTGCGGAGCTGGGAGGTCATCACCTTGCCCGTATTGCTCATGCTGCCGCTCCGGCAAGCATCTCCGCGATGGCCCGCTCCAGCCGGCGTTCGCCGCTCCGTTCCAGCAGGGCGGCCACCGGCCCCTGATACACCACGCTGCCCTCCACCAGGAACAGCAGGTTCTCGGCCAGCTCCTCGATCTCGCTCATGATGTGCGAGGTGAGAATCACTGTGGTCCCGTCGCCGGGGGCGCGCAGCACCTTGTCCTTGAGCAGGCCCGCCGCGACCGGATCCAGCCCGGCGGTCGGCTCGTCGAGGATCAGCAGCGATGGCCGGAACAGAAACGCCACCGCGGCATTGAGTTTCTGGAGGGTTCCCCCCGACAGAGTGCGGACCGGACGGTCCAGGTGGGGCTCCAGCCGGAACCGGGCGATCAGCTCTTCATCCAGCCCGTCACGCCGGCCCCGCACCGCGGTGAGCAGTCCGATGACCTCCCGCCCGCTCAGCTGTTCGGGAAACCGGCTGGCCTGCGGCATGTAGCCGATGCGTTCGCGGTACCCCGGATCGCGCCCCACGGCGGCATCGTCCACCAGGACCGTGCCGCTGTCGGGACGGACCATGCCGAGGATCGATTTGATGAGCGTGGTCTTGCCGGCCGCATTGGGTCCCACGATCGCGGTGATCCGCCCCGGCGCGATGGTGGCGTCCACCCCCCGGAGCACCTCGAGCCGGCCGAAGCGTTTCCGCAGCGCCGAGAGACGTACCCTGGTGGGCGTCATCGGGGCCGCCGCATCAGGGGGCTCCGATCCGCCAGGGCATCGGGCGTCAGCATCGGCATCAGCCGCTCGGCCCCGTCCAGGAGATCCACGAAGGCCGAGCGGAGCAGAATCAGGGCGGGCTTGTGCTGCTCGGCCACCAGCGAAAACAGCCGCACCGGGCGATAGGGAATGTCTCCCAGGCCGTCGCGATCCAGGTCGTAGCCCCGATAGCGGTCCCACCAGTTGCGGTCGAAGCTGCTGGAGGCCGAGCGGCTGTTGGTGGCGGCGTCGAAGGAATTCCCCTCGAACCGGTTGCCGGTGAACCGGTTGTCGCCGGCGTTGGCCAGCACCTTGACGGCCCAGCCGTTGCGCTGGAAGAGATTGCCTTCCACCAGGTTCCGGTTGGAGTCCTCGAGGTACAGGCCCACGGTGTTGTCGATGAACTCGTTGTTCCGCACGGTGGCATCGCTGATTTCCTTGAGCAGGAGTCCGTAGGCGGCGCTGCCCCGGTTCTGCTCGAACCGGTTGCCGGTCATCCGCACCCCGCGGCTGTACATCACCGCCACCCCGGCGCCGTTGCGCTCGAACCGGTTGCCGGCGTAGGCGCAGGAGTCCGACCGCATGAAATGCAGCCCGTACCGGCTGTTGGCCTGGACCAGGTTGTCCGACACCAGGGCCGCCCGGGTGAATTCCAGGTAGATGCCGTCGCGATGGCCCTCCACCGTGTTGTCCCGCACCGTCATGTCGCTCGACTGCCAGAGATGAATGCCGTTGCCCGAGGTGGAGGCGCGGCCCGGCCCTCCCCGCAGCCGGTTCCCGGCGATGGTGCAACCGGCCGACCGCATGGCGTAGATCCCGAAGTAGGCGCCCCGGATCTCGTTGTCGAGAATTCGGCAGCCGCGCACGCCCTCGAGGAGAATCGCGGCCCGGTCCTCGGTGGAGCTTGCCGTCACCCCTTCGAAGGCCAGGCCGCGGATCTCCACCCCCTCGGCCCGGACCTGAATGGTGCTGTGGGCGCCGCCCAGGAACACCGGCCGGCCCTCGCCCACGATCGTCACCGTGACCCCCACAACGATGCCCGGCTCCCGGTAGCTGCCGGCCTGCACCACGATCCGGTCTCCCGGCCGTGCCCCGGCCAGCGCCGCGGTGAGGGTGGGTATCGGACCACCGGGGCTCACCGTAATCGTGGTGCCGAGGGCCAGCAGCAGCGCCACCGTCATCGGGCCGGCCGGATCCTGACCCGCTCCAGCACGTCATCCCAGGAGAGCAGCTCCCCGCCGGTGGCAGCGGCCAGGCTGTCGGCCGAAGGTCCCCGCCGGAGCGCCACCAGGTGATAGTCCATCGGGGTGCGAATCGAATCGTGCTGGAGGAACACCGCCGCCTTCAGGCCGAGCAGGGAATCCGGCTGGGCAAAGTCGTGGAACCACACCGAATGAATCGCCTCCGCAGCGATTCCCCCCGTGGCGACGAAGGTCGCCAGGCAGCCGACATCGTCGAAGGGAAGGATCTTCCCCGTGGTGGTCACCAGCTGCCCGGCATGGCGGGGGTCCGCCAGGGTCATGTGGCAATGAGCACACTCCTCGGCGCCGAATGCAAGCGGCCGCGGCCCTGGTGTGGCGCAGGCCGCGGCCGCGAGGAGTGCCGCCGTTGCCGCTAGCCGGATCGTGCCCGGGCCGCTCGCCATTCCAGCACCGAAAGTGTGAGGGCCGTGACCAGCACCAGCACCGCCACCCAGCCGCCCAGTGCCGGCCAGGAATCGGCGTGGAAGTTGAGCAGCTGCTTGCCTCCGATCAGCGGGGGCTGGTAACTCATGTCGGGGATCTTGATAGCGGCCCGCGGGTTCAGCTCGTGGCCGTAGGCGTACCCCCACCGGTAGAAGTCGGCCAGCCCGGCCAGCGCTCCTGCCGCGAACAGCGCCGTCCAGGCGTAGAGCGCCTTGCGGTTTCCCCACACCGCGACCAGAAGCCCGAGCCCGATGAAGACGCCGACCACGATCGGCATGTAGCGAAGCTCGGGAAAGCTCTCCGGCACGATCTCCTGCATGCCGATGTAGTGGTTGAGCCCGTTGATGCTGTTGAGGTCGTTGGGCTTTTCGCCGGTGATCTGATTGATCCAGATGTGGAGCCCGAGCCCCTCGGGATACTGGGGAGCCGTGAGGCCGATGTGCCAGAGCGGGGTCAGATAGAGCAACCCGAGCGCCAGCGCGGCCACCGCCGTCACGGCCCGTGCGATGCGTCGCACCTATTTCCCCAGCGTCCCGGCTCCGCCATTCCAGGCCAGCGGCACGCTGGAGCCCTTCGCCGACACCCGCATGTACCCCTGCATCTCCTGGTGCAGCGCCGAGCAGAAGTCGGTGCAGTAGAACGGGTAGACCCCGGGCCGCTGGGGCTGCCAGGTCAGGGTCCGGGTCTGGCCCGGCATGACCAGCAGCTCGGCGTTCTGGGCTCCGAGCATCGCGAAGCCGTGCGGCACATCCCAGTCCTGCTCCAGGTTGGTCACGTGGAAGAAGACCGAGTCCCCCACCTGGATGCCCTCGATGTTGTCGGGCAGGAAGTGGCTCCGGATCGCGGTCATGTAGACGTGCACCTTGTTCCCCTGCCGGACCGCCTTCACCGCGCTTTCGGTCTTGGTGACATACGGGTCCTTGTTGTCGGCCAGGGCGTAGGTCTTGAGGGCCTTGTCCTTGAGCACCGAGGCCGGCAGCGCCTGGGCATAGTGGGGCTCGCCGGTCATCGGAAAGTCCAGCAGCAGCTTGATCTTGTCGCCGCTGATGTCGTAAAGCTGTCCCGCCTGGGTCAGCTCCGGCCCGGTGGGGAGGTAGCGGTCCTTGGTGATCTTGTTGAGGGCGATCATGTACTTGCCATAGGGCTTCTCGGTGTCGCCCCCGGGAATCATCAGATGCCCGATCGAGTAGTAGGTGGGGATCCGGT
>DATCXX010000081.1:0-7541 GCA_036565615.1 Gemmatimonadales bacterium
CCTTGAAGCCGAAGTTGATCAGCCCGTCGTAGCCGTGGGCGAAGAAGTCCACCGACCGGTCGCCGAAGTCATAGCCCCGCTCCGGGCCGACCCCGTAGCCGTAGACCTCACCCATCATGTAGAACGGCAGGGTGTCGCGGACCTGGCCGGGCCGGGCCCGCCGCCAGTCGGCCAGGGCCAGCACCGCTTCGCGCTTCAGCTCGGCGCTCACGGTCTCCTCGAAGTGCTTGGCGGTGTCGACCCGGTAACCGTCGAATCCGAATTCGCGGACCCAGTCGGTGAGCCACTTGATGACGTAGAAGCGGGGTGCCCGGGGATAGCCGGTGCGGGAGAAGAACGCGTCGAGCGAGGCGCGCTCCTGATCCAGCCGGCCTTCGCGCCGCCATTTCTCGATCAGCTCCGGAGGAAGCTCCACCGGAACGCTGCTCTCGGTAAGGATGTCCGGCAGGGTAGCCACCAGGGTGCAGGTCACCGTGGTGACGTAATCCCGATAGGAGCAGTTGGGACCCCGGCGGACCCAGCTGGCGGGCCATGCCGGATCCGCGGGCAACACCGGGCCGGTGTGGTTGATGACCGCGTCCATCAGCACCCGGATGCCGTGCCGGTGGGCGGCGTCCACCATCGCGCGCAGGTCCTCTTTGGTGCCCAGGGCCGGATCCACCGCGGTCCAGTCCCGGGTCCAGTAGCCGTGATAGCCGTAGGTCTTGCCGGTTCCCTCGTTCACGCTCCCGTGAACATTCTCCACGAACGGGGTGAGCCAGATGGCCTGCACGCCGAGGCTGTCGAAGTAACCCTCCTCGATCCTGCGGAGAATCCCGGGGAGATCGCCTCCCTGGTAGCTGCGGAGCACCGCGCCGTCCCGGGCCCGGCCCAGGGCGGTGTCGTTGGCGGGGTTTCCGTTCTCGAAGCGGTCGGTCAGGAGGAAGTAGATGGTGGCGCTGTTCCAGTAGACCGCGGGATCGTCAACCATGATGGCGGCCGCGACCTCTCCCGCTCCCGCGCGCGAAGCGGGGTCGCAGCCTGCGCCGAGGAGCAGCGCACCGGCGACCAGCAAGATCGGACCTTTCACGGCCGCACCGCGCCCCGCGCGCCCTCCGCGTCCTTCGCGTCCTCCGCGTCTTCCACTCTCAGCATCAGCACCGCCGCGAGCAGGAAGGAGGCCCCGCCGATCAGCAGGGCGTAGATCGCTTCGCCCCCGAAGAACCGCCCCACGATGAATCCCAGGATGGCCGCCGCGACGATCTGGGGGATTACGATGAAGAAGTTGAAGACGCCCATGTAGTAACCGAGCTTCGAGGGCGGCAGCGACCCGGTGAGAATCGCGTACGGCATGGCGAGGATGCTGGCCCAGGCGATCCCCACGCCCACCATCGAGCCGAGCAGCATCCGCGGATCGGTGATGAAGAAGATGGAGATCAGCCCCAGCGCGCCGCAGATCAGGCAGATGACGTGGGCGATCTTGGGGCTGGACCATTTGGCGAGCGGCGGGATGGCGAACGCCACCAGCGCCGCCACCCCGTTGTAGGCGGCAAAGCTCACCCCGACCCAGTTGGCCCCCTCGTTGTAGAGGGCCGAGGTGGTGTCGGTGGTGCCGTAGATGTGGCTGGTGACCGCCGCGGTGGTGTAGATCCACATGGCGAAGAGGGCAAACCAGGAGAAGAACTGGGCCCAGGCCAGCTGCTTCATGGTCCGGGGCATGTCCAGCAGATCGTTCAGAATGGTGACGAAGCCGTTATCGTGGCGGCCGGCGCGCTGCATCATCCCGCCCAGGATCAGCAGCGCCCCCACGGCCGCCATCCCTCCGGAGAGAATCATCACCTGGTGAATCTGCTCCCAGGCCAGCCAGGCGCTGAGCAGCGCGCCCACCATGAGCAGGATCCAGCCCACCCGGATCAGCCGGCCGCTCTCCCCTACGAACTCCGCCGAGGTACGCCGGGCCCGTACCATCCCTTCGCGGGCCTGGTTCTCGGCGAACGAGGCGGCTTCCTCGGGGGAATACTCTTTCGACCTGATCACCGTCCAGAGCACCGCCAGGAAAAACACCGCGGCCCCGATGTAGAAGGAGAGCCGCACCGAGGCGGGGATGGTGTTGGGCGGGGCTTCGTTCGACACCCCGAACTGAGTGGTCAGCAGCCAGGGAAGCATGGAGGCCACCACCGCCCCCGTCCCGATGAAGAAGCTCTGGGTGGCGAACCCGGTGACCCGCTGGGCCGAGGGGAGATTGTCGCCGACGAAGGCCCGGAACGGCTCCATGGAAATGTTGATGGAGGCGTCCATGATCCAGAGCATGCCCGCGGCGATCCAGAGTGCGGGGGAGTTGGGCATGGCCACCAGGGCGAGCGAGGCGAGAATGGCCCCGGCCAGGAAGTAGGGCCGCCGCCGGCCCAGCCGGCTCCAGGTCCGGTCGCTGAAATAGCCCACCACCGGCTGCACCAGCAGTCCGGTCACCGGCGCCGCGATCCAGAGCAGCGGAATGTCCTCGACCCTGGCTCCCAGCGTCTCGAAGATCCGGCTGACGTTGGCGTTCTGGAGGGCGAACCCGAACTGAATCCCCAGGAAGCCGAAGCTCATGTTCCAGATCTCCCAGAACGCGAGGCGCGGCTTGGGACGGACCTGCGCGGCGGCAGAAACTTCCATGGGTGATCCCGGTCGCGAGGGCAGAGGAGGGATGCGGCTCCGCTTCAATGTCGTTCCGGAACTCTCACCCCGCAAACCGGGGGCAGGTAGATTCCGGCGCATGCGATTTCCGCGATCCGCCGGCATCCTCCTGCATCCGACCTCGCTTCCCGGCCCCAACGGGATCGGGGAGCTCGGTCCCGAGGCGCTCCGCTTTCTCGATCTCCTGGCCGATGCCGGCGTCACCCTCTGGCAGATGCTGCCGCTCGGCCCTACCGGATACGGGAACTCCCCCTACCAGTGCTTCTCGACCTTCGCCGGCAACCCGCTCCTGATTCACGTGCCGGGCGGCACGGCGGACTTTTCCGCCGGCGCGGTGGACTACGCCGGGGTGATCGCCCACAAGCGCGGCCTCCTCCGGCGGATGACCGAGGCACTGGTTCCCGACGACCGGTACCGATCATTCGTGGCGGAGCAAAGCGCCTGGCTCGAGGACTATGCCCTCTTCATGGCGCTCAAGGAGGCCCATGGAGGAGTGGCCTGGACCGACTGGGATCCCGGCGCGGCGCTCCGGGAACCCGCGGCGCTCGACGCCTGGCGCGCGAAGCTGGCCGGCGAGGTCGAGCATTATCGGCGGGAGCAGGCGCTCTTCTTCTCCCAGTTCGGGGCGCTCAAGGAAGCCTGCCGGGAGCGGGGCATCCGCCTGATGGGTGACGTTCCCATCTACGTCGCCCACGATTCTGCGGACGTCTGGGTCAATCGCCGGCTCTTCAAGCTCGACGACCAGGGGCGCCTGCGGGTCCAGGCCGGCGTGCCACCCGACTACTTCAGCGCGACCGGCCAGCTCTGGGGTAATCCGATTTACGACTGGGAAGCGATGGAGCAGTCGGGATACGAGTGGTGGATCCGGCGGATGCGGAGCGCCTTCGAGCTCTTCGACCTGATCCGGCTCGACCATTTCCGCGGCTTCGACGCCTACTGGGAGGTGCCCGCGTCGGACCAGACCGCGGAGAATGGGAGCTGGGAGCCCGGTCCCGGGCTGTCGCTCTTCGAGGCCCTCACCAAGGCGTTGGGCCCGCTCCCGATCGTCGCCGAAAACCTCGGGGTCATCACCCCCGCGGTCGAGGCCCTCCGGGAGCGGCTCGGCTATCCCGGCATGAGCATCCTGCAGTTTGCGTTCGGCGCCGACCAGCGGGCCAACACTTTCCTGCCCCACACCTACAGCCGGAGCCTGGTGGTGTATACCGGCACCCACGACAACGACACCACCCTGGGCTGGTGGGAGTCGACCGGCGCCGCGGACTCGACCCGGAGTGACGCGCAGGTGCTCCGGGAGAAGGATTTTGCCCTCCGTTATCTGGCGGCCGACGGCAGGGAGATGCACTGGACCCTGATGCGCGCCGCGCTGGCCTCGGTGGCCGACACCGCCATCATCCCGCTCCAGGATGTGCTGGGCCTGGGCAGCGAGGCGAGGATGAATCTGCCGGGCCGGGAGTCCGGCAACTGGGAATTCCGTTTCCGCTTCGACCAGCTGGATGCCGCGACCATTGCCCGGCTTCGGAGTCTGGTCGAGCTGTATGGAAGGACCCCGCCGGAGTGACCCGGCGCTGACCGGCAGGGCTACGGCGCGGGGCGGATCCGGATCGCCTGCCCGCCGCCGGGCGCCAGGGCCATCCGCAGCCGGGTCAGCGACGTAACGGCGCGGCGGCTGATGCTGACCGGGAGCGGATTGGTGAGCCAGTGCGCCCCGGGACCATCGGCATAGATCTCGGCCAGGTAGCGCCGGCCGGGGGTCAGGAAGGTGAGCGGAATGTCCAGGGTGCGGGCCGATTCGTCGCTGATGGCTCCCACGAACCAGCTCTGCCCGTTGCGCTCCCGCCGCGCCACCGCCACGTAGTCGCCGATCCGTCCGTCCAGGACCCGGGTGGTGTCCCAGTCCACCGCCACATCGCGAATAAACTGAAAGGCCGGCTGCCGCTCGTAATTCTCGGGAAGATCGGCGGCCATCTGCATCGGGGAGTAGATAGTGACGTAGAGGGCGAGCTGCTTGGCCAGGGTGGTCCGCACCCGGGCCTCGTCGGCCCGGCGCGGCCGGCCGGTGCCGCGCTCGATCAGGAGGTCGAACACGCCGGGGGTGAAGTCCATGGGTCCGGCCAGGAGCCGGGTGAAGAACAGGATGGACTCGTGCTCGGGCGGGTTGCCGCCGTCGCCACTCCAGGCGTTGTACTCCTGCCCGCGGGCGCCCTCCCGGGTCATCATGTTGGGGAAGGTGCGGCGCTCCCCGGTGTCGTGCATCGGCTCGTGGGCATCCACCATGATCCCGTGCCGGGCGGCGGCTTCGATCACCCGGCGATAGTGCCGCACCATGTACTGCGAATAGTGGGAATGCCCCTCGCCCACCAGGTCGGTCACGTACCCGGTCTTGATCGCGTCGACCCCGAGGGAGCGGTAGAGCGCGAAGGCGCTGTCCATCTGGCGCTCGTAGTTCTGAATGCCGCCCGAAGTCTCGTTGTGGACGATGAGCCGCACCCCCTTCTGCCGGGCGTAGCGGGCCACCTCCGCGAGGTCGTAGTCGGGGTACGCCCGGGTGAAGGAGAAGGCCTCCCGGTTCGCGATCCAGTCGCCGTCCCAGCCCTGGTTCCATCCTTCCACCAGCACCCCGCCGAAGCCGTTGGCCGCGGCAAAATCGATATACCGCCTGGCATTCGCGGTGGTCGCGCCGTGCTTCGGCCCCGAGCTCCAGGTCATGGTGTTGATATGCATCCCCCACCAGATGCCCACGTACTTCATCGGGCGGATCCAGTCGGTGCTGGGCAGCACACTGGGCGGATTGAGCTTGAGACCGAGGAGCGAAGGCGCGAGCCGGGTGAGGCTGTCGGCCAGCTGGATGGTCCGCCACGGGGTGGTAAATGGGGTCCGGCCCCGCACCTTGATCCCGTCCGCCATCGGCGCCAGGTCCGCCCGCAAGGTGCGGCTCTCACCCCGCTGACCGGCCAGGTTCATCCGGGCGTAGTCGGCCAGGTTGGCCTCGTGAATCACCATGAAGGTGCGGCCGTCCCTGGTCTCCAGGGTGAGCGGGGTCTGCACGCTGTCGAGCAGGCTCATCGGGCTCGACGCGTAGAGCATCTCGGAGCGGTCCATCCGGGGGCGGTTGGAGGGGATCCACCAGGCCCGGGCGTTGTCGGCCAGGGCGAACTCGGTGAGCTCGCCGGTCATCTCGAAGGCGCCGAGCCCGGGCTGCTCGGGCAGCTCGCAGCGAAAACCGATCCCGTCGTCGAAGGCCCGCACCCGGAGCACGAAGCGCCGGGCCGGAGGAGCCGCTTCCTCCACCGAAACCGCCAGCTCGTTGTAGTGGTCGCGCACCCGGGCCACTTCTCCCCAGGGCTGGGTCCACCACTGATCGTGGGATAGCCGGGTGGTGTCGGTGATCCGGAGCCCGTCGCGAAGCGGCGCCATGTCCCGGAACTCGAACCCGAGCAGCGAGGGGAGGATCAGCGCCCGGCCGTCGCGCGCCAGGCTGTACTGAAGTCTCCCCTCGGTGAGCTGGACGGTGACCCGGTTCCGCCCGTCGGGGGAGGCGACCCGGGCCTGGGCGGCAAGCAATCCCGGAAGGACTGCGAGGAGCGCGGGCGCGAGAGCGCGGAGGGCACGAGGCATGGAGTGAAGGTTAGCGCCGCGCACGACCTTGCGCAGCGGCCTGAAAAGCTGGAGTCTTGAACGTGCCCCACATCAATCTCGGCTCCATCGATTACGCCATCCTCGGCGTCTATTTCGCCTTCGTCCTCGGCATCGGCTGGGTGGTGCGGCGATATGTCCGGGGCAGCGAGGACTTCTTTCTCGCCGGCCGCTCCATGCCCGCCTGGATCGCGGGGCTGGCCTTCCTCTCGGCCAACCTCGGGGCCCAGGAAGTCATCGGCATGGCGGCCTCGGGCGCCAAGTACGGGATGATGACCAGCCATTTCTACTGGCTGGGCGCCATTCCGGCGATGGTGTTCGTGGGTGTGTTCATGATGCCGTTCTACTACGGCTCGCGGGCCCGCTCGGTTCCCGAGTATCTCAAGCTCCGCTTCGACGAGAAGACCCGGGGCTTCAACGCCATGACCTTCGCCGGGATGACGGTGCTGTCATCCGGCATCTCGATGTACGCGCTGGCC
This sequence comes from Gemmatimonadales bacterium, assembly GCA_036565615.1. Lineage (GTDB taxonomy): Bacteria > Gemmatimonadota > Gemmatimonadetes > Gemmatimonadales > GWC2-71-9 > JABFSM01. The sequence continues at coordinate 6,771 of DATCXX010000081.1, forward strand.
AAGCTGCTCGAGCTGGTCCTGGGGTGGAACTTCCACATGAGCGTGGGGCTGTCGGCCCTCATCGTCCTGGCCTACATCTTCCTGGGCGGGCTGACCTCGGCGATCTACAACGAAGTGCTCCAGTTTTTCCTGATCGTACTGGGGTTCTTCCCTCTGGTTCTGCTCGGGCTCAAGGACGTGGGGGGGTGGGACGGGCTGGTCGCCAAACTCAATACGGTCGCGACGAACGCCGGGTATCCGGAGGGCGCCTGGTCCAGCTCCTGGCGCCACATGGATTCGGCGGCGTCCAATCCCATGGGCGTCGAGTGGTTCGGTCTGGCCATGGGCCTGGGCTTCGTGCTGTCGTTCGGGTACTGGTGCACCGACTTCCTGGTGGTCCAGCGGGCCATGGCGGCGGAATCCATGACCGCGGCGCGCCGCACCCCCGTGTTAGCCGCGATTCCGAAGATGCTGTTTCCCGCCCTGGTGATCCTGCCGGGCATGATCGCGATCGCGCTGCATGTCACCACCCCGGGTGGACTCCTCCCCGCGGGGCCCGATGGAACCCCCAACTACAACCTCGCGGTCCCGGTGATGCTGGCGCATTACCTCCCCTCGGGCCTGCTCGGCCTGGGCCTCACCGCGCTGATGGCCTCCTTCATGTCGGGCATGGCGGGGAACGTCACCGCGTTCAACACGGTGTGGACCTACGACATCTATCAGTCCTACATCCGGCCGGGCCAGTCGGACCGGCACTATCTGCGGATGGGGCACGCGGCGACGGTGTTCGGG
>DATCXX010000107.1:0-11963 GCA_036565615.1 Gemmatimonadales bacterium
GCGCCCGCCCCATCCATCTGGTCAACGGCGACTACGACTACCGGGGCTGGCGGGACGTGCCGGCGCACGTCACCACCACGCCGGGCGAGGTCTACCGTCATCTGGTGGCGCTTGGGGCAACGGTGGACGTCTGGATGGCCGCCGCGACCGGGGACCTGCCCCGGGTTCGCGAGCTGCTCGACGCCGATCCCTCCCTCGTCAACCGGATCAACGACTACAGCTCCTACTATGTCGGCTGCGGCTCGCCGCTCAAGAACGCCGCCGGCGCCGGCCATCTCGAGCTGGTCGGCTTCCTGCTGGAGCGGGGCGCCGACCCCAACCTTCCCGAGGAGCACATCGCGCCCCGGGGACACGCGCTCTATTCCGCGGTCTATAACGGGCACTACGACATCGCCAAACTCCTCCTGGAACGCGGCGCCGATCCCGACGCCCCGGTGGAGAGCTCGGCCGACGCGGTGTGGATCGCGATCAGGGCCGGCAACCTGCGCATGATCGACCTGCTGGCCTCCTACGGTGCCACCTGGACCATCCCCAACGATCCCAGGCCGCCGCTCACCTACCAATCCATCGTCGCGACGGGGCTCCGCCGCTCGATGGAGGTGCTGGCCTATTTCGGCGACGTGCCGACCGCGACCGAGCTGCTCGGCGCGGATCCCTCCCTGGCGAACGATCCCGCCGCGCTCGAGAAGGCTGCGGGACGGGACCATCTGGAATTCGTGGGGCTCCTGCTCAGCTACCAGCCGGATCTGGCCACCCGGGTCACCGTCTCCCGTCCGCGCGAGGTAGCGGAGTTCCTCTTCAGCCGGGGGATGGATCCCAACCGGCCCAACTGGGTCTCTCGAACGCCGTTGCACCATTTCGCCGGCCGCGGCGACCTGGAGGCAGCGGCGCTCTTTCTCGATCACGGCGCCGACATCCACGCGCGGGACGACGAGGACCGCTCGACCCCGCTGGCCTTCGCGGCCCGCCAGGGCAGATTAGACATGGTGAAGTTCCTGCTGGAGCGAGGCGCGAAACCGGATCTGCCCGACGACCCGCCCTGGGCGACGCCGCTGGCCTGGGCAACCCGGCGGGGACACCAGGAGATCGTCCGGCTCCTGGCCGGTCACCGGTGATCTCGATGCCGCTCCGGTTCGCGCTCCGCTCCGTGGTCCGCACTGCCCGCCTCTCCCTGGCGGTGATCCTCACCGTGGCGCTCGGCGTCGCGGCGCTCACCACCACCTTCGGCATCGTCCATGCGGCGCTGTTCCGGCAGCCGCCCTTCCCCGACGCATCGCGGCTCGCGATGCTCTACCTCGAGCGGAACCCGAGAAACGAGCCTCCCCGCCGGGAGCGCTGGTCGTTCCCGCGCTTCCAGCTGCTGTCGGCCCGGCAGCGGAGCTTCGAAAGCGTGGCCAGCTATTCGCCCGCGTCGCTGACGCTGTCGAGTGAGAGTGGCGGGGGAGCCGAGCTGGTGCAGAGCGAGCGGGTCTCGCCTTCGTATTTCCAGGTGGTGCGCGTTATCCCGGAGCGGGGTCGTCTCTTTGCCGATGCCGAGAACGATCCGGCTCGGCCCGCGCCGGTCGTGATCATTGGACATGATCTCTGGGTCCGCCGCTTCGGCGGCGATCTTGCCCTGGTCGGAAGGACCATCCGGCTGAACGGCGTGCCGCTGACCGTGGTCGGCATCCTTCCCGGCGGCTTCGGGGGACTCTCCGGGCAGGCCGAGCTGTGGGTTCCGGCGACCATGTCGCCGCTGATCACCTACGCCGCGTACCTGACCACCAATCAGAACTTTATCAGCGTGGTCGGGCGCCTGCGGGACGACATCACGCCGGCCGCCGCGCGAACCGAGCTCGAGGTCCTGGGCCAGGAGATCAACCTCGAGATTCCCAGCGACCCGGATTTCCGGGCGGAGCGGGTGAACGCGAGTGCGGTTCCACTCAATGCGGCGCGGGTCGAGCCCGGCATCCGGCGGTCACTCCTGGTGCTGTTCGCTGCGGTGGCCCTGTTCCACCTGCTCGCCGCCGCCAACGTGACCAACCTGCTCCTGGGCCGGGCCGCCGCACGGCGGCAGGAATCGGCGCTGCGGGTGGCGCTGGGCAGCAGCGCCGGCCGGCTGTTCCGGCACCTGGTCATTGAAGCCGCCGCGCCGGCGGTGCTTGGAGGAGCCCTGGGGGTCATGCTGGCCTGGTGGATCAGCGCCGCCGTGGCGCCGCCCGCGAATGTCTGGGCCCCTGCCAACTTCTACGGCAGCCTGGCGCCCTTCGATGCGCCCCGATTCTCACTGGTCGAGCTGGGATTCGGCGTGATGCTCGTCATCGTCAGCACGTTCCTGGTCGCGGTTCCGCCGGCGCTGAGCGCGTTCCGTCTCGATGTATCCCAGGGCGTCAGGAGTGTCTCCCGCGGCATCGCCAGCGGCCCGGCCTCGCTCCGGCGACCTTCCGCACGGGACCTCATCGTCGGGGTGGAGGCGGCGCTCGCCGTTCTGCTGGTGGTGACGGCCGGCCTGCTCATCACCAGCTTCGAGCGGATGCGTCGGGTGCACATCGGGGTTGAGCCGGCCAGGGTGCTCACCTTCTGGCTGATCCCCTCCGAGGTACGGGTGCCTACCGCCGACGCCCCGGCCTTTGTGACCCGGGTGCTGGAGGCGGTTGGCCGGGTCCCCGGAGTGCAATCGGCCAGCGTGGACGGCGGCGCTCCGCTCAGCGGCACGGCAAACAGCACCCTGTACATCGAGGGGCGGCCGGCGCCTCCGCCGGGTCAGGCTCCGCCGGTGCTCCGCCACTATATCGGACCCGACCACTTCGTCAGCCTCGGCATTCCCCTCCGGCGGGGGCGGGTGTTCACCGCCGCCGATCGGGACGGCGCGCCCCGGGTCACGGTGATCAGCGAAAGCGCTGCCCGGCGGTTCTGGCCCGACGAGGACCCGATCGGGAAGCGGGTCTGGTTCGGTGGCGGCAGCAACTTCGACAGCCCGGAGCGGAGCGCCGAGATCGTCGGCATCGTGGGCGACGTGGTGTATCAGCCGCTCGACCGGCAACCCAACTTTGCGAGCTTCTACACTCCCTATCAGCAGTTCACTTACCCATCGCGGATGGTCTTCCTGAAGACGGCGGGAGAGCCCATGGCGGTGCTGCCCGAGGTGCGCCGGGCCATCGCCTCGGTGGATCCGGAGCTGGCCCTGCGGGATGTGCGGCCGCTGACGGAGCTGGTGAACGGATCCTGGGCTCGGCACCGCTTCGATGCCCTGCTGTTCGGTGGCTTCGGGATCGCCGCGCTGCTGCTGGCGGCGAGCGGCATCTTCGCGGTGCTGGCCTACGCGGTGGCGGTGCGGACCCGGGAATTCGGCATCCGGATCGCGCTGGGCGCCGACACCGGCCAGGTGCTGGGGCAGGTGCTCCGGGAGGGGATGGTCTTCCCGGTGCTCGGGCTGGTCGCGGGCATCGCCGGGGCGGTGGCCTTCACCAGAGTGCTGCGATCATCGCTCTACGAGGTCTCGCCGGTCGAGCCGATGGTGTTCCTCGGAATGGCCTTGCTCCTGCTCGTGGTCTCGGCGGCGGCGTGCCTGGTGCCGGCCTGGCGGGCAACCCGCGCCGACCCCATCGAGGCGCTGCGCTCCGAGTAGAGGCACGCCAGGAAACATGTCTCGCGCACCGGAAGCGCCGGTTCTGCTGGTCGACTACGACCCGGCATGGCCCGCCGCCTTCGAGAGCGAGCGCGGGCAGCTTGCCACAGTTCTCGGGGAATGGCTCACCGGAACCGTCGAGCACATCGGGAGCACCGCCGTACCCGGGCTCCGCGCGAAGCCGGTACTGGACATCATGGCGGGCGTCGAGAGCCTCGAGGCCTCCCGCCCGGCGTTTCAGGCGGTGTCCCGGCTCGAATATGTCTACTATCCCTACCGGCCCGACGTGATGCACTGGTTCTGCAAGCCCTCGCCGGCACATCGGACCCATCACCTGCACCTGGTGCCGCTCGGGAGTGCCCTGTGGAACGAGCGAATCCTGTTTCGCGAGGCACTCCGGAGGGATCCCGCCCTCGCGGCCGAATATGCCGAGCTCAAGACCCTCCTGGCGGACCGGTACCGGCACGACCGCGAGGCATACACCGAGGCGAAAAGCGCCTTCGTGCTCCGGGTCCTGACCCGAGCCTAGTCCTCCCGCAGCGTCAGTGCCGGCTGCACGCGGGCAGCCCGTCGCGCGGGGATCAGCGCGGCGGCCAGCGACACCAGCGCCAGGCCGAGTACGCTGGCCCCGAAGACTACCGGGTCGCGTGGGCCGATGCCGAACAGCTGCGCCTCGAGCAACCGGGTGGTCCCGAGGGCGGCCAGTCCGCCGATCACAATGCCCACTCCCGCGGCACGCAGTCCCTGCCCAGCCATCTGTCGCACCACTTGCTCCTGCCGCGCGCCCAGCGCGAGCCGGATACCGATTTCCCGGGTCCGGCGGCTGACCGCGTAGCTCAGCACGCCATAGATCCCCACTGTCGCAAGGACCCCGGACAGGAGGGCGAACGCACCCAGTAGCACGGCCACCAACCGGGGCCGCGCGATGGCGCGCGACGTCACCGCCGTCATCAGCTCGAGCCGTGCCGGCGCCACTCGGCTGTCGATCCCGGCCAGCACCCGGCGGATGGCGGGCGCCACCGCGCCGGCATCTCCCGTGGTGCGTACCACGATGGAAAGCGGCCGGTGGAAGATGTCGGCGTCGAGGACGCCGGGGAGCTGCGCATGGGCCAGGAAGTACTCCCACCGAGGCTCCGCCGTGGCGGCGGCGGTGCGGACATCGCCCACTACGCCGGCTACGGTGAACCAGGGCCGCGCCGAGTCCCCGGGAAACCGGAACCGTTTCCCCAGCGCAGATTCTCCGGGCCAGAGCCGCCGGGCCGCCGACCGGTTGATCCAGGCGGCAACCGGCGCGCGCGCGTCGTCGCTCACGGCGGGCAATCGTCCCTCGAGCAGAGGTATTCGCAGGGCTTCGAAGTAGCCGGGTGTGACGACCTGGAAGCCGGGCGACTGGGCCGAGCGCCCTGGCTCCGCCGGGCGGCCTTCGACTTCTATGTCGATGCTGCCGGTGCCGCTCCGGAGCGGCAGGCTGAGCACCCCTCCCGCGCGCTCGACCCCCGGGAGATCCTCCAGCGCCGCCACCAGCCGGGCATAGAAGCTGGAGACCGCCTCCGGAGTTTCGTAGGCCGCTTCCGGCACGGTGACGTTGAACGCGACCGCGTTGGACGCGGAGAAGCCGAGGTCGAGCTTCACCAGCCGGCTGTAGCTCTGAACCAGGAGGCCGGCCGCCACCACCACGAGCATCGCGAGTCCGACCTCCACGGTCACCAGGGTCCCCATGATGCCCCGCCCCGTTCGCCACCCTTCCGCACTCGCGCCGCGGGCGCCCCAGACCCGCGGCCCACCCGCACTCAGTCTCGTGCCGCGCAGCGCGGGGAGGAGACCGAACAGCAGCACGCGGCCGGCGGCCACGGCGACCGCGGTCGCGAGGAGACGTAGGTCCACGCCGAGGCGGTCTACCCGGGGAACGGCGTCGGGCGAGAAGGCGAGCAGCTGGTTGCCTCCGGCGACGGCGATGATCACTCCGAACCCGGTGCCGACCAGCGCCAGCACCAGGCCTTCGGTCAGGAGCTGGCGCACCAGCCGGCCTCGGCCCGCGCCAAGCGCTGTCCTGAGCGCCAGCTCCCGTTCCCGCCGCTGCAGCCGCGCCTGCATGAGGTTGGCGATGTTGGCGCAGGCGATCAGGAGGACCAGCACCACCGCTCCAGTAAGCAGGCTGAGCACCTTCGCGCTGTCGCCGAGAACGGCATCCTGGAGCGAGCGGCCGGTGAGCGACCACTGCATGTCGGGCTGATAGTTCTCCGGGAAGTCAGCCCGGAGCCGGGCCGAGAGCGCTTCCAGGGCCGCATCGGACTCTGCCTGGGACACACCATCGGCAAGGCGACCGAGGACCCGGAGATAGTGGGCGCCCCGCGAGCTCTGATCGGCCGGATCGAGCCGGAGTGGCAGCAGCAGGTCGGCGTTCTCCAGGTCGAAGGAGCTCGGCAGCACCCCGAGCACGGTATGCAGCACGGCGTTGAGCCGGATGGTCTTGCCCACCATTGCCGAATCGGCGCCCAGCCGCAGCCAGAGGCCGTGGCTCAACAGCACCACGGGTGGACGGCCCGGGACGTCCTCGTCATTCCGGAACGCCCGGCCGAGCGCTGGGACGACGCCGAGCACCGGGAGCAGCGACGCGGTGGCCTGGAGGGCGTTCAGCCGCTGGGCTTCCTGGCCGTCAATGCCGGCCAGATCCTGGGGGACGGGACGGTAAGCCGCGACGGCGGAAAAGACCCTGGGCATCGCCCCGAGGTCGGTGAATTCCGGCTCCGAGACCGAGCCGTGATCGAGGCCCCACCCCGCGTAGCGGGTGGTCAGGGAGACCAGCCGGCCGGGGGACGGATAGGGGAGCGGCTCCAGCACCGATCGCTGCATCAGGGTAAACACGGCCGTGGTGGCGCCGATGGCGAGTGCCAGCGTGATCACCACCGAGACGGCGAACGACGGCTCCCGCCGGAGGGACCGGAGCGAGTGCCGGGCGTCGCGGAGCATCTCCCGCACGACCCGGAGACCCCGGCCGTCGCGGTATTCCTCCCGGTGCTGCTGCACCGCCCCGAAGGCCAGGACCGCCTGCCGCCGGGCCTCGTCCGGCGGGAGGCCCCGCGCGATGTTCTGCTCGGTTTCCATGTCCAGGTGGAACTGAAACTCACTGTCGAGTCGCTGCTCGGTGCCACGACGGCTCAACAGCGAGCGGAGCCGGGCGCCCAAACCCTGAGTCAGGCCCATGATGCCCCTGCAGGTCGGGGGGAGTTACTTGGCATCGAGGGCGACCTCGATGGCCGCCGCAAAGCGCCGCCAGTTGACGACTTCGGTACGGAGCGCAGCCCGACCGGCGGCGGTGATCCGGTAGTAGCGGGCCCGCCGGTTGTTCTCGCTGTCGCCCCACTCACTGGTGATCACGCCCCGGTGCTCGAGGCGCTGGAGCGCCGGGTAGAGCGATCCCTGATTGGCCGCCAGGATCTCCTGGGAGATCTGCTGGATCCGCTGGCCGATACCCCAGCCGTGGAGCGGACCCAGGCTCAGGGCCTTGAGGATGAGCAGGTCGAGCGAGCCGCGAAGGGCGTCGTTCTGGGAGGGCGCGGGCAGTCGGGCCATGCGGGGCCGTCCGGGCGAAAGGTTCTTCGTCTTGATTTCGAGAGGGAATATGCAGCGGCCTCCTCTCGACGTCAAGAGGAGCCCCGACCCCCGGTTGCCAAAGGTCGGGGCGAATCCCACATTGTCGGCATGCCTGCCAGCGACGTTGCCGGCCCGCGGGCCGGGCTGGTCGCCGAGTATCTCTTTCGCGGCGGCGCGGAGGACAGCAGCGGCCACGGGCGCCATGGGACCGTCCAGGGCGCCACCCTGACCGCCGACCGCTTCGGGGTCGCCGGAAGCGCCTACCGCTTCGACGGCATCGACGACGCCGTCGTGGTGAGCCCGCCCCCGCCTCTCTCACCCGACGCCATGTCGGTGTCGGTCTGGGCCTGCTATGACCGGCGCAAGCTCGAAGGATGGTCCAACTGCATCGTGGCCCAGGACGATGGGGTGGACGAGAACCAGGCCCGCCGGGTCTTCCAGCTGAGCACCTGGAATCGGCACGTGGTCTGGCATCGGATGACCCAGACCCGGGACCCGGAGTGCAAGCGCTGGATCCGGTTCGGGGAGTGGTATCACCTGGTCGCGACCTGCGCGAACGGGCGGCACACGCTCTATCTGGATGGGGTCGCCCAGGATTCGGTGGAGGCGGCCTTTCGGATCCACCCCGACCAGCCGCTCCACATCGGGCGCAAGGGCACCCTCGAGCGGCATTTCTTTTTTCGCGGGGCCATCGACGATGTGCGGCTCTATGACCGGGCACTGGCGGCGGCCGAGGTGCTCGCGCTCTTCAGGGAGGGCGGATTTGTCAAACCGGGGCCGGGACCCGGGACGGGAAGCGCGGACCCGATCTCGGGGCGCTGGGGACAGCACGGAGTGAATTTCCTGGATCTGAAGCTGGGGGCAGACGGCTCCGTCCGGGGCAATGTGATGCACGGCCGGCCCGACATCCGCGCCGAGGTGGCGGCGGGACGCTTCGACCGGAACACCGGGGCACTCCGGCTCGAGGGAACCGCCCCGCACCACAAGACCGGGGAGATGCTCTCTTACCGGGTCGAAGGGCTCCTGGACCAGGGCGTCGTGACCGTCACCGCCCACTTCGGGGGTTTTTCGGGCAACTTTACCCTGACGAAGAATGGGGCCCGGTGGCCCTGGCGCTACCAACTGGCGCGGTCGCTCGACCGGGCGATTCAGCGGGTGCTTGGTCTTCGCCAGTTCGACGACGAGTAGGCACCCGCTGAGCCGGACCGGTCAGGCCGGGGTCAGCAATCCGGCCAGCGCATCGAGCCGCTCGCCCCAGAACTCCTTCCGGCGGGCGCTGTCCTCCTTGTCGGTCAGCTTCCGGTGCGCCACCGCGACCGCGCTCCTGGCGTCGCCTTTGGGCATGAACCCGACCTCCACCACGGTGCCGTCCTCCCAGCTGATCCGCACCGATTTGTGGGGTGTCGCTTTGCGAATGGTCAGCTTGACGCCGGGTAGCCAGCGATTGCGGAGCCGGGCGTCGGTGAAGGCCCGGTACAGCCGGGCCACCGGCACCGCCAGCGTCCTGCTGCGGCTCGCCTCATAGGTTCCGTCCCGGCGCTGCCCGATCTCCCGGAGACCCTTGATCCGTTCGTAACCCACCGCGACCGTCTGTCCCCACCAGTCGCCGATCTTGAACTCCAGGTGCACCCACTCGGCGATCCGGCGGTGGGGCCAGTGCTGCGCCCCCACCGCGTCCAGGGCCTCCACCCAGGCGGCCCAGGTGCGGCCGGTCCTGGCGGAAACGGCCGCGTCGCTCATCCCGGCGAGCCGGGCGAAATCGGGTTCCGCCTGCCTGGGAGCGGTCCGGGAGGGGGGAGCGGGTTTCTTCCGGAGGACGGCGCGTGCGGCGGTGTAGGATTCGCCGGTCTTCTGCATGCGACCGCGAATCAGGCGTTTGAAGTCCTTGTCGAGAGGCATCGTGCGATCCTTTGGTCAGGCCACGGCCCATCCCCCCGGCGGCGGCCATGGCGCTCCAAAGGTCGGATGCCGATCCGGGAGTCTGCCCCCCTTTGCCTCTCGGTTGGATCCCCGCCGGGGAGGGATCGAAGAGGTTGGGCGTGGATCACCGCCCGCGCCTCTAGAATGTCACCCGGAGGTGCCGAGCGCAAGTTGGCTCCTCGTCGTAATATTGAGCGTTCGGGTTCCTTCCCTTTCCCCCTTCCCCCTTCCCCCTTCCCCGCATGAGAGACACCGAGCTGACCGTTCGCGGCCTGATCCTGGGATCCGTGATCGCCATCGTGTTTACCGCCGCCAATGTCTATCTCGGGCTCCGGGTCGGCATCACCATCGCCTCCTCGATTCCGGCCGCGGTGATCTCGATGGGGATCCTGCGGGCCTTCAAGACCGGCAGCATCCGGGAGAACAACATCGTGCAGACCGTCGCCTCGGCGGGCGGGACGCTGTCGGCGATCATCTTCGTGCTGCCGGGACTGATCATGGTGGGCTGGTGGAGAAGCTTCCCCTTCATGACCACCTTCCTGATTTGCGCGCTGGGCGGCATTCTCGGCGTGCTGTTCTCGATCCCGCTCCGGCGGGCCCTGGTGGTCAACTCGACCCTGCCCTTCCCCGAAGGGCTCGCCGCCGCCGCGGTGCTCAAGGCGGGCGCCACCGGCGACGAGGCGTCTCCCGACGCGCTGGAGCGGAAGCGGGGACCCCTGATCGTGCTGGTGGGGGCCCTCACCTCCGCAGCGACCCAGATCATCAGCGCCACCGGGGTGGCGGCGACCGGGCTGGCGCACTTTTTCCGCGTCGGATCGGGCGCCACCGGGGTGCAGCTGGGCTTCTCGCTCGCGCTGCTGGGGGCGGGACACCTGGTCGGCATCTCGGTGGGGCTCGCCATGCTCACCGGCCTGTTGATCGCCTGGGCCATCGCCACCCCGGTGCTGAGCGCGGGACTGGCGGGAGATCCGGCGACCGTCGCGGTGACCGTCTGGCGTACCCAGGTCCGGTTTCTGGGCGCCGGCGCCATCGGCGTGGCGGCCATCTGGAGCCTCATCAAGCTGCTCAAGCCGGTCTTCGCCGGACTGGTCGCCACCGCCAGGGCGCGACATGCCGCCCGGGTCGAAGGGCAGGACGACCGGGACATTCCGCTGGGCATGATCGGGCTGCTGACCGCCCTGTGCCTGCTGATGATCGGCTGGCTGCTCTACGATTTCATCGGCGGCACCCCGCTGCAAGCCCGCACCGTCCCGCTGGTGCTGGGCGGGGTCCTGTTCACGGTGGTGATCGGCGGGTTCGTGGCGACGGTCGCGGGGTACATGGCGGGACTGATCGGCGCCTCCAACAGCCCCGTCTCCGGTATCGGCATTCTGGCCACCGTTGCGGTCGCGCTGCTGCTCGCGGTGTTCGCGCAGCCGGCCCTGGGCATCGATGCGACCGACGCGCTGGTGGCCTTCGCCCTGTTCACCGTGGCGATCGTCTTTTCGATCGCGACCATTTCCAACGACAATCTCCAGGACCTGAAGACCGGCCAGCTGGTGGGCGCCTCGCCCTGGAAGCAGCAGGTTGCGCTCATTGTGGGCGTGGTGGCCGGCTCCCTGATCATTCCGCCCACGCTCGATCTCCTCAACCGGGCCTACGGCTTCCCGGGTGACCCCAACCGGGCCGCGATCAGCGCCGATCCCCTGCCGGCACCGCAGGCGGCGCTGATTTCGACCCTGGCGCGCGGCGTGCTCAACGCCCAGCTCGACTGGAAGATGATCGGCATCGGGGCCCTGGTGGGCCTGGCCTGCATCTTCATCGACGAGATCCTGGGCGCCCTCAAGCTGCTCCGGCTCTCCCCCCTTGCCATCGGCATCGGGATCTACCTTCCGATGGATGCCACTCAGCCGGTCGTGGTCGGCGCGCTGATCGGCTATGTCTACAACCGGGCCATGGACCGGCGCGGCAACGCCGAGATGGCCAAGCGGTTCGGGGTCTTGCTGGCGTCGGGGTTGATCGTGGGGGAGAGCCTGCTGGGCGTACTCAATGCCGGCCTGATCGTCGCGACCGGCGACGCGGCGCCGCTGGCGCTGGTGGGCGACAGTTTTGCGGGTGCGGCGCGATGGGTCGGCATCCTGCTCTTCGCGGTGGCGATCGCGCTCAGCTATCGCTGGGTCTCCCGGCAGTCGGAGCTCGCGCCCGAGTCGGCGGGCCGGTGACTCCCCTGGAGCAGGGCACCCAGGTCTTCGCGGCGGTCTCGCTGCTGGTGATCGGGATGTCCCATCTGTTCCAGCCCAAGGCCTGGGTCGCCTGGTTCCAGAACCTGGCAGCCCAGGGTGCCCCGGGCGCTTTTACCGAAGGGTTTCTCTGCCTGTCCTTCGGCGGAATCATCGTCGGGTTCCATAACGTGTGGCACGGGCCCGCCCTGGTGCTCACGCTGCTGGGCTGGGCCCAGGTGGTGAAAGGACTGGGCCGCTTCCTGGCGCCAGGTCGTTCGATTGCGCTGATGGCAAGAGCCACGCCGGAACGGGCCTGGATCTTCCGGGCCGGCGGCGGGTTTGCCCTGCTGCTGAGCGGGTTCATCTGGTGGCTGCGCTTTCGAGGCGGTGCGCCGTCCTGATGCGCTACGCGGCCTTCCTGCGCGGAGTCATGCCGGTCAACGCCTCCATGGCGGACCTCAAGCGGGCGTTCGAGGCGGCGGGGTTCACCGAGGTGACCACGCTGCTCTCGAGCGGCAATGTCGTTTTCACCGCGCCGGCCGCATCTCCCGCGTCGCTGCAGCGCAGGGCCGAGGCGGCCATGACCAAGCGGCTCGGGCACTCCTTTCTCACCATCGTGCGGCCGATGGACCGGCTCCGGG
>DATCXX010000111.1:0-4945 GCA_036565615.1 Gemmatimonadales bacterium
GGATGGGGGACGACCCGAACCTGAGGATTGAGGTCCTGGAGCCGCTCGCGGGCCGATTCGGTCTTGGCCCGCCCCACTGCGGCCGTGCCGTGCAGAACCTGCCGCTGCAGGTTGGTGAGATCCACCAGGTCGGCATCCACGATACCGAGGGTGCCCACGCCCGCCGCCGCGAGATACAGCGCGGCGGGCGACCCCAGCCCCCCGGCTCCCACCAGCAGCACCCGCGCGCCCGCCAGCCGTTCCTGCCCCGCGACGCCGATCTCCTCCAGCGTCAGGTGCCGGGCGTAGCGAATCAGTTCCTGGGAAGTGAGCGTCTCAGCTCTCCGACGGGGCGATGGTCACCAGCTCGGGAGCGGCCGGCTGATCGGTGAGGAGATCGGCGAGCGTGATGCCGGAGAGCAGCTCGTCGACCCGCCGCTGCAGCGCGTGCCACACCGGGCGGATCGAGCAGGCGGTACCCGGGCTGCACCGTTCGGCATCCACCGGATGATTGACGCAGTTGATTTCGAAAGTCTGGTGCTCCGAAGCCGCCATCACGTCGTGCACCGTGATGCCGACCGGATCCCGGGCGAGGTAATACCCGCCCCGGGCACCCCGGACGCTCTCTACCAGCCCGGCCCGGCGCAGCCGGAGCAGGATCTGCTCGACGTAGTCCGAGGGCAGCCGCTCGATTTCCGCCAGCTCGCGAGCCGCGATCGGATCAGGCGCCTCGCGCCGCCGCTTGGCGAGGTGCAGGGCGATGATCAGACTGTATTCGGTCCAGGTGGTGACCCGCATGGATGCAATATCCCACCCCGGGCAGGGCGGGACAACCCGGCACCGGCCCGGTAGCTTTCTCCCCATGCGCCGGCCCCCGCTGCTACTGCTCCTCCTCGCGCTCCGGGCTGTCCCCGGGGAGGCTCAGCTCCCGGTCGTGGCGCGCCAGGGGGTCCTGAGCGGCGTGGTGCGCGACAGCGCCACCGGCGAGCCGGTGGGGTACGCGTTGGTGGAGCTCGCGGGTGGAGGGCAGCCGGTGTTCGCGACCGCCGCCGGCCGGTTCCGGCTGACCGGAGTCGCCACCGGCCTGGCCGGTCTCCGGGTCCGCCAGATCGGGTATCACCCGGTCAGCCTCCGCCTCCGGGTAGTGGCCGAGCCGGGAGCGGGCGCGGCGCCGCCCGAGCTCACCGTGTCGATGCGACGGCGTCCCCTGGTGCTGCCCGAGCTGATCGCGCTGGGCGACGCCTGTCCCGGGATGCGGCAAGCGGCCGCCCTGGCTCCCGAGGGCGGCAGCATTCTCGACGAAGCCTATCAGAATGCCGAACGCATCCTCGCGCTGGAGCGGGCCTTTCCGTTCGTGCTGCACTACCAGCTGGGCACCACCATCCTCGACTCCAGCTACGTGAGGATCGGCGGCGAGATCGATACCATCCGGCGGGACAGTCGCACCCTGTCCTCCTATCGCGCCGGCCGGGTGGTGGACCGGCCCGGAACCCGGCTGGAGCGGGTCAACGCGTTCACCACCTCCGACATCGCGCGAGCGGAGTTCCAGCGCACTCACTGCTTCTGGTATTCGGGCCGGGACAGCGTGGCGGGCTTCACCGGTTTCCGGATCGGCTTTGCGCCCCGGCCCGAGGTCCGCACCGTGGACTGGGCCGGATCGCTCCTGGTGGACTCGGCCTCGATGTCCCTGCTCCAGGCCGAGGCGCGGGTGGTCAACCTGCCCCGCCGGGGCACCGAAGTCCTCTCGGTGGTCTGCACCATCTTCTACCGGCCGATCCTCCCCAGTCTCCCCCAGGAGCATGAGGCCCGCTGCGTATCGACCAGGCGAGGTCCTCCCCGCCGCATTCTGGTCGAGCGCTGGCTGCTGGTGAATCGCGAGTTCATCGGAAGGGATCCGGGCGCTCCCCTTCATGGGGAACGGCGGTAGCTTTCCCCGATGCGCGTCACCGTGCCGACCGTCTGCTTCACGGCCCTGCTGCTGGTCGCCGGTGGACTTGGCACCGGGGTGGCGGCCCAGGAAGGGGACGAAGGCGTGCTCACCGGAACCGTGCGCGACAGCGCCTCGGGAGCTCCGGTGGGCTATGCCCTGATCATCGCGGTGGACAAGGATCAGCAGGTGTTCGCGGGAGAATCGGGCCGCTTCACCCTGACCGGTCTGGGCCGGGGCGAAGTCACCCTCCGGGTTCAGCAGATCGGCTACCGTCCGGTCCGGATCACCGTGCAGATGGCCCGCGACCGGGCCACCCCCATCACCATTATCCTGGCCCGGCAGGCGGTGGTGCTCCCCGAGGTGGTGGTGCGCGGGAGCGTCTGCACCGGCGTGGAGGAGCTGGGGGCGGATGCCGAAGGAGGCTCCATCCTCGACGAGGCCTTCAAGAACGCCGAGCGGCTTCTCGCCATGGAGCGGTCCTATCCCTTCCGGGTTGCCTTCCAGCGGGCCACCACCATCCTCGACTCGATCCGGCAGCGGGTCGGCGGCTGGATCGACACCGTGCACTACGACAGCCGGAGCCTGACCGGATACCGCAAAGGGCGGGTGCTTCCCCTCAACCCGCCCCGGGGACGGACCGAGAACGCCAAGTATTTCACGACCTCGGACCTGGCCCGGGAAGAATTCCGCACATCGCACTGTTTCTGGTACGCGGGGCGCGATACCACCGTGGAGGGATTCCCGGGCTACCGGATCGAGTTTGCGCCGCGGGACGGCATCCGCAGCGTGGACTGGGCGGGGTCGTTCCTGATCGATTCGCTGACGATGCGGCTGATGCGCTCGGAGGCCCGGATGGTGAATCTGCCGCCCAGGGGAACCACCTTCACCTCGGCGACCTGCACCGTCTTCTACAATCCGATCGCGCCCACGCTGGTCCAGGAATTCCAGGCTGCCTGCGTCCACGCCCACCGCACCGTGCCGCCGCGCCTGGTGGTGGAGCGGTGGCTGCTGGTGCGTTCCGCGTTCCTGGGTCGGACTCCGGTGGACACCCTCGCCCGCTGACGCTCACCCGCCGCCGGGAAGCCCCTTCCCGCCCGGCACGCCGAGCTCGGTCATCGCCCGGAGATCGAGCACCTCCTCGAGCTCCTTGCCTTCCAGCAGCTTCTTCTTGACCACCAGCTCCTTCACGGTGAGCCCGGTGGCCAGCGCCTCCTTGGCCAGGGCCGCCGCGGCCGCGTAGCCGATTTTCGGCGCCAGGGCGGTCACCAGCGCCGGGCTCCGCTCCAGCCAGCGGGCGCACTGCTCCGCATCGGCCGTGATTCCCTGGACGCAGCGCTGGTCGAACACCCGGGTGGCGTTGGCCAGGATCAAGAGCCCGAACACCATGTTGTGGGTGATGACCGGCATCATCACGTTGAGCTGAAGCTGGCCGGCCTCCGACGCCAGCGCGACGGTGGTATCGAAGCCGAGGACCTGGTAACACACCTGGTTCACCATTTCGGGAATCGACGGATTCACCTTGCCCGGCATGATGCTGGATCCGGGCTGGACCGCGGGGAGCAGCAGCTCGGCCAGCCCGGTGCGGGGACCCGAGGCCAGCAGCCGCAGGTCGTTGGCGATCTTGTTCAGGTCGAGGGTCCACGCCCGCACGGCCCCACTCAGCGTCGCGACGTCGCCCATGGACTGCATGAGCTGAATCCGGTCCTGGGCTTCCCGCACGTCCAGTCCGGTGATGCTGCGGAGGTGCTCCACCATGAGCCGGGGGTAGTCGGCCTCGGCGTTGAGCCCGGTGCCGACCGCGGTCCCGCCGATGTTCATCGGCCGGAGCCATTCGCTGGCTTCGGCGAGCTTGGCCCGGTGCCGGGCCACGGTCCGGCCCCAGGCCATGAACTCCTGGCCCAGGCGGATCGGCGTCGCGTCCTGGAGATGGGTGCGACCCGACTTGATGATGTCGTCGAATTCCTGCCCCTTGGCGAGAAACGACTCCGCGAGTCCCTGCATCGCGTCGAGCAGCGCCGGCAGCGTCGCCAGGATCGCGAGCCGCATCGCGGTGGGGATCACGTCGTTGGTGCTCTGGGCCATATTGACGTGATCGTTCGGATGGACCGGCGCGTAGCTCCCCCGCCCTGCGCCCAGCAGCTCGTTGGCGCGGTTGGCCAGCACCTCGTTGCAGTTCATGTTGTGGCTGGTGCCGGCGCCCGCCTGATAGATGTCCACCACGAACTGGTCGCGGTGCTGGCCCGCGAGGATCTCGTCCGCCGCCCGCACGATCGCCTCCGCGAGCCGGGCTTCCAGCCGCCCGGTGTCGCGGTGGGTGAGGGCCGCCGCCTTCTTGATCCAGATCACCGCGTCCACGAAGGCGGGGAGCGGCCGGAGGCCGGAGATGGGGAAGTTCTCTACCGCCCGCAGCGTCTGAATGCCGTAGAGCGCCGCAGCGGGGACCTGCTTTTCGCCGAGGGGATCCTTCTCAGTCCGGAATTCCATGTCGTCCCGTGGTGTGGAGCCGTCAGCCTTCAGCCATCAGCCTTCAGCAAACCTACCGTCCAACCGTCCTGCAACCTACCGCCCCGGAAGAAAGGGATTCCCCTCCCGCTCCCGTCCGATGGTGGTGGCTGGTCCGTGCCCCGGATAGACGATGGTGGCATCGGGAAGCACCAGGAGCTCCTTCCGAATCCCGGTGAGCAGGGCCTCGAGGTCCCCGCCCGGCAGGTCGGTGCGCCCGATCGAGCCCTCGAACAGCACATCGCCGCCCAGGACCATCCCGCCCCCGAGGAAACAGACATGCCCGGGTGAGTGGCCGGGCAGGTGGCGGACCTCGAAGACGGTGGCCCCGATCGCGAGACGCTGGCCGTGGTGCAGCATCACGTCGGGAGGCGGGGGCGGATCGAGCTCGAGCCCGAACCAGCGGCCCTGTTCCGGCAGGCCGTCATAGAGCGGGCGATCGGCGGGATGGAGGTGGATCGTGGCGCCGGTGGCCCGGTGCACCGCGGCCAGGCCGGCGATGTGATCCAGGTGGGCGTGGGTGAGCCAGATCGC
>DATCXX010000120.1:0-3530 GCA_036565615.1 Gemmatimonadales bacterium
GTATTCCCCCTTCCCCCTGTATTCCCCCTTCCCCATGTTCATCCCGCCCCTCTCACAGGAACCAGTGTGATCCGCCTCCGCTTCGGGACGTGCCTGGCTCTGTTGCTCGCGCTCGTTCATCCCACGGGTGGTTCGGCCCAGGCCACCGACGCCGACCTGGCGCGGCTGGTGGCCGCGATGCTCGGCGACACACCACTCCTCCGCGACGTGGCCCGGCTGACCGACCGGTTCGGGGGGAGAGCGACCGGCTCGGAGGCGAACATCAAGGCGGTCGAGTGGGGACTGGCGCAGTTCCGGGATGCCGGAGTGGACGCCCGGGCGGAGCCGTTCACCATGCCGGGCCTCTGGCTGGAGCGGCGCGCCACCGCGACGATCGCTGGGACTCCACTCCCGTTCTCGCCCCGGGTGGCGGCGCTGCCGTTCTCCGCGGCCACCCCCGCCTCCGGTGTGAGCGCGCCGCTCCTCGACGGCGCGACCGGGGATTCGGCGACCTTCGCCGCGCTGGGAGACCGGGCCCGCGGGGCCTGGATCCTGATCGAGCAGGAGGAGCTCCGGGACATCGACGGGCTGTTTCGCGAATACGCCCAGGCGGGACAGATCGAGGCGCGGGCCTGGCGGGCCGGTGCCCGCGGCGTCGTGTACATGGGATCCCGGCCCAACAATCTCCTCTACCGCCACAACCTGAATCTCGGCTTCGGCAATCGCGACCATCTCGGGCTGGTGATGGAGCGGGATGGCGCGCTGCGGGCGCTCCGCCTGCTGCGGGACGGGGTTCCCCTCACCATGACGGCGGTGCTCGACCTCGAGACCGGACCGGCCTACCAGAGCTCCAACGTCATCGGAGAGATTCGCGGCAGCACCCGGCCCGACGAGATCGTGCTGATCGGGGCCCACTACGACAGCTGGGACCTGGGGGCCGGCGCGCTCGACAACGGCGCCAACGCGATGATGGTGCTCGATATCGCGCGGCAGATCCGGCGTCTCGGGATCCGGCCCAGCCGCACCATCCGGTTTGCGCTGTGGAACGGAGAAGAGCAGGGACTGCTCGGGTCGCTGGGATATACGCTCTCCCACGCGGCCGAGCTGGACCGGCACGTCATGACCACGAGCATCGACATCGGGACCGGGCGGATCACCGGGTTCTTCACCGGAGGACGGCCGGAGATTCCGCCGGTGGTCGAACGCGCGCTGGCGCCGGTCGCGGGGCTCGGCCCCTTCACCCAGGTGGATCTGCCGATCGTGGGCACCGACAATTTCGATTTCATGATGGCGGGCGTGGCCCATCTGGTCGCCAACCAGGAGTCGGCCAACTACGGCCCCAACTACCACGCCCGGAGCGATGAGTTCGGCCAGGTGGACCGGCAGCAGCTCCGGCTCAACGCGGCGATCATCGCGGCGATGACCCTCCGGTTCGCCGAGATGCCGGTCAGCTGGCGGCGGCAGAGCCGGGCGGAAATCGAGAGGCTGCTGGAGACCAGCGACCTGCGGCAGCAGATGGAGTCCATGGGGATCTGGGAAGCCTGGCGGAGTGGCGCGCGGGGGAGGACGCGGCCCTGACCGACCTGCCGCTCCTGGGCTGGGCCATGCTCGGCCTGCTGGCCTTCATCGCCGGGAGCGGGCTCGATATCCTGATTGGCCTGAGCCGGATCGAACCGCTGGCCGGAGTGCCACCGCGGAGCGGCCCCGGGCCCCTGGTCACCCTGATCACCGCGGCACGCGACGAAGCCCGGGGCATCGAGGCGGCGGCCCGCTCCCTGCTGGCCCAGGACTATTCCGCGCTCGAGTTCGTGATGGTGGACGACCGCTCCACCGACCGGACCGGTGCGATCCTCGACGGACTCGCGGCCGGGGACCCCAGGGTGCGGGTGGTGCACGTGGGAGAGCTGCCTCCGGGATGGCTGGGAAAAAACCACGCCCTGGCCCGGGGCGCGGCCGTGGCACGAGGGGAGTGGCTCCTGTTCGCCGATGCCGACATCGTGATGGATCCGACCACCATTGCCCGGGCCATGCAGTACGTGGAGCGCCGCGGCCTCGACCATCTGGCCCTGCTTCCCGAGCTGGTGATGCCGGGGCTCCTGCTCAAGGCGTTCGTTTCCGCGTTCGTGCTCTGGCTCGCCGGCTACCTCCGCCCCTGGAAGGCCCGGGCTCCGGGGAGCCGGCGGTTCGTCGGAGTGGGCGCCTTCAATCTGGTGCGGGCCAGCAGCTACGCCGCCGCAGGAGGTCACCAGCCGATCCGGCTCCGGCCCGACGACGATCTCATGCTGGGAAAGATTCTCAAGCGGAGCGGGGCCCGGCAGGATCTGGTGAAGGGCCGAGGTCTGGTGTCGGTGGAATGGTATCACTCGCTGGGTGAAGCGATCGACGGACTGATGAAGAACTCGTTTGCCGTGGTCGAGTACAATCCCCTCCTCATGGTGGGGGGCGCGGCCGCCTACCTCCTGATCGGACTGGGCCCGCTCGCGGCGGCCCTGCTGGGAGAGGGTACGGTGCAGGTCCTGGGAGCGCTGGCTGCCGGCCTCCTGCTCGTCCTGCACCTGCAAGGGGCCCGGGAAGCCGGAGCGCCGCTTCGGGGAGCGCTGCTCTATCCGGTGGTGTCGGTGATCTTCGCCTGGATCGTGGTGCGGGCGCTGGCGACCAATCTCTGGCAGGGCGGGATCACCTGGCGGGGCACGTTCTATCCGCTGTCGGAGCTCCGCAAGAACCGGGTCTGAGCGGTGCGCGAAACCCGACCCATTCTCCCGCCGTCGGGAAAGACATGACCGATCAATTCCACTGGACCCGGCGTCATTTCCTGCGGTCGCTGGGGGCCGCGGCAGCGGCGGCGGCTCCACTGGCCTGCCTGGGATCCACGACCGAGCCCCTGGGAGGCGGATCGGCGCGGCTCACCGCCCGGCCCGGAAACCCCTCGCAGACCATTACGCCGGGGACCTGGCCCCTGGGACTCGGCCACACCGGCTACGACGGCTTCCTGCTGGTGCCGGCGAGCTACCTGGCCGGCACCGCGATGCCGCTGGTGCTCGCGCTGCACGGCGCGGGCGGCAGTGCCGGCGGTCCGATTCAGCTGCTCCAGCCCTACGCCGAATCGCGGAATTTTCTGGTGCTCTCGGTGGATTCGATCGGGCTGACCTGGGATGCGATCACCTTCAAATACCTCTCGGACGTGCAGTTCATCGACCAGGCGCTGGCCCACGTCTTCGCGCGCTGCAGTGTGGATCCGAACCGGGTGGTGGTGGAGGGGTTCTCCGACGGAGCGACCTATGCGCTGGGGCTGGGGCTCGCCAACGGCGATCTGTTCTCGCGGGTGGTGGCGTTTTCACCGGGAGGCATCATCCCTTCCGACAGCCCCGCCACGGGACGGCCGGAGTTTTTCATCTCCCATGGCCGCGACGACCCCATCCTCCCGATCGACCTCGCCAGCCGGCGTATCGTGGAGGAGCTTCAGGACGACGGATACACGGTGGAGTACAACGAGTTCGACGGGGGCCACGAAATCCCGCCGGCGATCGCCTCGCTCGCCGCGGACTGGCTGG
>DATCXX010000157.1:0-3617 GCA_036565615.1 Gemmatimonadales bacterium
CCTTCTCGCCCTCCGCGCCCCCGGCGGCCGGGGCAATCCGCCTCTCCCCCGAAAGGTGCCGAGTCACTTCCAGCAGCGAAGCCGCCCCGATGACCTCGATTCCCCCGACCACCGCCGCCTCGGCCACGTTGACGGATGGAAGGATCACCGCGCGGGCCCCGGCAGCCCGCGCGGCGAGCGCCATCGGCAAGGCGCCCCGCACCGGGCGGAGATCGCCCTGAAGACCCAGCTCCCCCAGGAAGACCACGCCCTCGAGCGCCGGCGCTCTGAGCTGATCGCTCGCAGCCAGGACACCGAGCCCGATAGCCAGGTCGAACCCGGAGCCCTCCTTGCGGACATCCGCCGGCGCCAGGTTCACCGTGATGCGCCGCAAGGGGAACTCGAACCCCGAATTGACCAGCGCGGCGGTAACCCGTTCCCTACCCTCCCTGACCGCGCCCTGGGGCAATCCCACGGTGGAGAAGCTGGGCAGCCCATTGCTGAGATCGGCCTCGACCTCCACCAGGTAGGCATCGATGCCGAGCACGGCGGCCGACCGGAGGCGGGCAAGCATCACCCAGGGTATTGCGGGGCCGGGCTCGGCATGGGATCATCCTATCGCGTCCACCGAGCGGATTCCCGCAATGTCCCGTGCTTTCGTCAGCGAAGACAGCCCCGCACCCGATCCGCGGCACAAGTATCCGCTGCCGGCGCCGGACGATCCGGGTTACGACGAGGCTGCCGCCCGGGCGCTGCTCAAGGGGGCCAACGAGGGAGACTCGGACTCGGCTGAGCTCGCCACGGGGTACCGGTTCGGGGAGCCGAAGCTCATCCCCTGGATACTCCGACTCCTCGAAGACGCCCGGGAGTCCGGCAACGAGCGCCAGGAACAGCTGGCCGAGCGGTTTCTGCGGCGCGCGGGAGCGGAGATACCATGAGGCTGCTGCTCGGTATTCTGCTGATCTCCCTGCTGCCTCAGGGCGCGCCGGCCCAGAGGAAGGCCGTCATCATGGGCATCGTGGCCGACACGACCAAGGCACCCCTGGTCGACGCCCAGGTGACGGCGGTCAAGGCCAAGGTGACCATCCGCACCGACCAGCGAGGCATCTTTATCCTGGACCAGCTGCCGCCCGGGGAGGAGCTCTTCTGGGTGCGCCGGATCGGATACCGGCCGGAAACATTCGACGTCACGCTGGTTGTCGGAGACACGGTGAAAGTCGGCATCATCCTCGCCGCCGCTCCGCTCGTCCTGCCGGAGCTGTCGGTCGAGGCCGAGGGCCGGGTGTATACCGGCAAGCTGACCGGGTTCGCCCAGCGGATGCTCCACAGCGGCGCGGCCCGGTCCTCGTTTCTCACCCGCGGGGACATCGAGAAACAGTTTCCGGCGCAGTTCATCGACATGCTGGTCGGTGCAGGCATGAGGCGCACCAGGGACCGTCGCGGGAAGGACACTCTGACCTGCCCGCGCGGTGTGACGTCTCCCTCCAGGGCGCCACGAGTTGCCTACTACCTCGATGGAGCCCTGATCGCGGATGGAGGATCCATGGGTGCAGTCGATCCGATCATGATCGAATCGATCATCAGAATGGAGCCGGCCCTGATCGAAGCGGTGGAAGTCTACCGCTCCACCGCGGCCCGCCCGGCGGAATTCAATGCCAGCGGCGCCAGCTGCGTCGTGGTGATATGGACCCGATGACCAGTGCGGTGCTCGCCGAGCTCACATGGAAGACGGTGCGGGAGGCGCGCTATCAGGTAGCGGTTCTCCCCTGGGGCGCCACCGAGGCGCACAACTACCACCTCCCCTACGGCACCGATACCATCGAGACCGAAGCGGTCGCCCGGGAGTCGGCCCGCCTGGCGAACGCCACCGGCGCGCGGACGATCGTGCTGCCGGCGGTGCCCTTCGGGGTGAACACCGGCCAGCTCGACATCCCGCTCTGCCTCAACTTGAATCCCTCGACCCAGATGATGGTGCTCCAGGACACGGTGGAGAGCGTGTCCCGCGCGGGAATCGGCAAGCTGGTGATCCTGAACGGCCACGGCGGGAACGACTTCCGGCAGATGATCCGGGAGCTCAGCCCCAATGCCGGGCTCTTCCTCTGCACCGTCAACTGGTACTCCTGCCTGGATCCCAAGCCGTTCTTTACCCAGCCGGGAGATCACGCCGGCGAGCTCGAAACCAGCATGATGCTCCACCTGGCGCCGCAGCTGGTCCGTCCGCTCGACGAGGCCGGCCCCGGGAGGGCTCGCCGCTTCAAGGTGCAAGGCCTTCGCGAAGGATGGGCCTGGGCGCCCAGAGCGTGGACCAGCGTGACCGACGACACCGGGGTCGGCAATCCGGCCGAGGCCACTGCCGCGAAGGGCGCCCGGTTCTTCGAGGCGGTCACCCAGCGAATCGGCGGTTTCCTGGTGGAGCTGGCCCAAGCCGACCCGGAGAATCTCTATGAGTAACCCGATCCTCCTGGCCCTGGCGCTGGTTACCGTCCAGCAGCCCACCCTGCCTCCCGCCCTGGACGACTATGTCTCCCGGGTGATGAAGTCCTTCGAAGTGCCCGGCCTGGCGCTCGCGGTGGTCAAGGACGGCAAGGTGCTGCTGGCCAAGGGATACGGGGTGCGCCGGATGGGCGACCCCGCCCCCGTGGACGGGAAGACCCAGTTCGGCATCGCCTCCAACACCAAGGTCTTCACCGCCACCGCGCTGGCCCTCCTGGTCGAGGAGGGCAAGCTGGCCTGGGATGCGCCGGTGATCCGCTATCTCCCCGGCTTCGCGATGTACGATCCCTACGTCACCCGGGAGCTCACCATCCGGGACCTGCTGGTCCACCGGAGCGGGTTAGGACTGGGCGCCGGCGACCTGCTCTGGTGGCCGCCCTCCAGCTACGACCGGAAGGAGGTCGCCCATCGGCTCCGCTTCATCAAGCCGGCGACCTCGTTCCGAAGCGCCTACGCCTACGACAACGTGCTCTACTCGGTAGCCGGCGAAGTGATCGAGGCGGTGAGCGGCAAGAGCTGGGAAGACTTCGTCTCCTCCCGGATTCTGGCAAAGGTCGGAATGACGGCCAGCGACGTGCGCCATTCCGCCGCCGGCGGCTCCGGCAACGTGGCCGGTACCCATGCCCGGATCGAAGGAACCGTTCGCGCCATCGCCCCCTTCCTGAGCGACAACACCAACCCGGCCGGCGGGATCATGTCGGGCGCGGAGGACATGGCCAAGTGGGTGATGGTGCAGCTCGATTCGGGCCGCACCGCCGACGGCTCCCGGCTCTTCTCCACCCGCACCACCCGGGAGCTCTGGACCATCGTGACCCCGATTCCGATCGGGGAGCCCGTCCCCGAGCTGCGCGAGCTGCGCTCCAACTTCAACGGTTACGGACTCGGCCTCGGCATCCGGGATTTTCGCGGGAAGAAAATGCTCAGCCACACCGGCGGACTCCCCGGCTATCTCTCCCGGGTCACCATGCTGCCCGAGCTCCGCCTCGGCGTAGTCGTCCTGACCAACCAGGAATCCGGCAACGCCTTCAACGTGCTGACCAACCGGATCCTGGATCACTTCCTGGGCGCCGTCTCACCCGACTACCTGGGGATCGCGCTCAAGGGAGAGGCGGCCGAGCGAGGCCGGCTCGCCTCGGCGGCAAGCC
>DATCXX010000163.1:0-5048 GCA_036565615.1 Gemmatimonadales bacterium
CCTGGGCCTGGTGCCGGCCGATCCCGCCGCGCGGGACGAGGCCCGGCGGAGCGGTGAGAGCGCCGGGACGTTCGCCGCACGGGGCGGGGAGGACTACGAGCTGCTGGCGGCGATGCCGCCGGAGTTCACCGGAGCGACCCCCTTCCCGCTAACCCGCATCGGGCGGATCGAACCGGGGAGCGGCGCGCGTTTTCTGCTCGACGGCGCCGAGCTGCCGCTCAGCGGATATGATCATTTCGCATGATTCGCGCCTTCCGGTACATCGCGTCGTTCCTGATTTACATGGCGATCGCCGGATCATGGGCCGTGCTGGCCGCGCTGCTCGGGGTCAAGCAGCGGCGCGGCGGTGCCTACGACCGCTCGGCCCGGTTCTGGGCCGTGGGGATGCTCCGGGGTACCCGGATCGACGTGCGGGTCGAAGGGGGCGAGCACCTGGATCCGGACCGGGCCTGCGTCTACATGTCGAATCACGCCTCCTTCATCGACATCTGGGCGATTCTGGCGGCGATCCCCGGGACCATCCGGTTCGTGTACAAGAAAGGCATGGACTGGATCCCGCTGATGGGGATCGCGCTGCGCGCCGCAAAGCACCTCCCCATCGACCGGCACAGCCGCTCCCGGGCCTTTGCCACCTACGACCGGGCCGCCGGGATGATCCGCCGGGGATTTTCGGCGGTCCTGTTTCCCGAAGGCACTCGCTCCCGCGACGGGCGGCTCCAACCGTTCAAGAAGGGATCGTTCGTGCTGGCGATCTCCGCCGGCGCGCCGGTGATTCCGGTGTTCTGCGAGAACACCTATGAGCTGATGCCCCGGGGGAGCTGGAGCCCGAAGCCCGGCACCGTCACCCTCAGAGTCGGCGCCCCGATTCCCACCGCCGGACTTCGCTACGAGGATCGGGACCGGATCGCGGCGGCCACCCGCGCGGCGCTGATCGCGCTGGGGGCCCGGGAATAGTCTGCTTTCGGGAACTTCACCGGCTGCCTATTCTTCCCCCCCATGTCCACCATCATCGAAGTCCACGCCCGCGAAATCCTCGACAGCCGGGGCAATCCCACCGTGGAAGCCGAGGTCATCCTGGCCAGCGGAGCGCGGGGGCGCGCCGCGGTGCCCAGCGGGGCCTCCACCGGCGAGCACGAAGCGGCCGAGCTCCGGGACGGCGATCCCAAGCGCTATCTCGGCAAAGGGGTCCAGGAGGCGGTGCGCAACGTAAACGAGGTGCTGGGGCCCCGGCTGGAGGGGATGGACCCCACCGACCAGATCGGGATCGATGCCGAGCTGATGGACGCGGACGGCACCTCCAACAAGGCCAAGCTGGGCGCCAACGCGATCCTCGCGGCGTCGCTGGCGGTGGCGCGCGCCGCGGCGGAAGACGTGGGACTTCCGCTCTACCGCTACCTGGGCGGCCCGATGGCGCGGGTGCTGCCGGTGCCCATGATGAACATCCTGAACGGCGGCGCCCACGCCAGCAACAATGTGGATGCCCAGGAGTTCATGGTGGTCCCGATCGGCACCGACAACTTTCCCGATGCGCTGCGGATGGGGGTGGAGGTGTTTCACGCCCTCAAGAAAGTGCTGTCGGGCATGGGACTCTCGACTGCGGTGGGCGACGAGGGGGGCTTCGCGCCGATGCTGCCGTCCAACGAGGCCGCGCTCGACGTGATCATGCAGGCGATCAGCGCGGCGGGGTATCAGCCGGGCCAGGACATCGCGATCGCGCTCGACGTGGCGGCGTCGGAGCTCTACGACAAGGGCAGCTACGTCTTCAAGAAGGGCGACAAGAGCCGCCGCAGCGCGGCCGAGCTGGTGGAGCTCTACGGGGAATGGGTGGACCGCTATCCGATCGTCTCCATCGAGGACGGCCTGGCCGAGGACGACTGGGAGGGCTGGACCCAGCTTACCGAGGCGCTGCAGGAGCGGGTCCAGCTGGTGGGCGACGACCTCTTCGTGACCAACGTGGACCGGCTGGGGCGGGGGATCGAGCAGAACGTCGCCAACGCGGTGCTGGTCAAGGTGAACCAGATCGGGACCCTGACCGAGACCCTCCAGTGCATCGAGCTGGCCAAGGGGAGCTCGTACGGGGTGGTGATCTCCCACCGCTCCGGCGAAACCGAGGACACCTTCATCGCCGACCTGGCGGTGGCCACCGGCGCGGGACAGATCAAGACCGGGAGCGCCTCGCGGAGTGACCGGACCGCGAAATACAACCAGCTGCTCCGGATCGCCGAGGAGCTGGACGACATGGCCCACTATCCGGGCCGGGACATGTATCACCTGTGACCCGGGCCCGCTGGGTGGTGCTCCTGCTGGTGGTCGCGGCGCTCTACTTCGCGGTGCAGGGCGGGGAATACAGCACCCTGCAGTGGCTCGATCTGCGGAAGCGGGAGCGGTCAGAGCAGGCGCTGGTGCGGACCCTGGGGCGGGAGGTGGACAGCCTGGCGAAGGTGAAGAAGCGGATCGAAACCGATCCCGCCATGCAGGAGCGGCTGGCCCGCGAGCTGTACGGGATGCTGCGGCCGGGGGAGATCGAATACACCTTGCTTCGAGATGAGAAGTAGAAGTCCAGAAAGTGGTCAGTGGTCAGTGGTCAGTGGTCAGTGATCAGTGATCGGTGGTCAGTGAGCTGATGGCTGAAGGCTGCCGTGTGACATCGGCCCGGCCCCACGCTATTTTGACCGTTCTGGCAGGGTAGCTCAGCTGGTTAGAGCACGGCACTCATAATGCCGGGGTCGCGGGTTCGAGTCCCGCCCCTGCAATTCGTCCCTCTCACCTCTCACCTCTCACCTCTCACCTCTCACCTCTCACCTCTACCACAGCGGCTTGGTCAGGCGAATCACCCAGAGAAATCCGGCGTCGATATCCCCGGTGCGGGGAAGGCGCTTGACGGCCGCCACCCCGCCTCCTCCATCGGTGATGGAATAGTCGTCGTCGTTCACCACGCCGATTTCGTCCCGTCCGAGGACCACTAATCCCTCGGGCTTGTCGTGCGGATACCCAAGCTCGAGCAGGTCCACCAGAAGACTCTTGGTCGCCGGTTCAATCTTCTCCACCAGCAGGTCGGCGGTCGAGGCTGCTTCCAGCGTCTTCCCGTTGGCGAGCCGCCCCGAGGGCCGGTTGGCCGAGTCGCTTACATCGGTTGCCTCGGTCAGATCGATGGCAAACACCTTTTTCTGTAAACCGGCCGGGTCACCTCCCGGGAACCCCACATCCCGTTCCACCACGAGGAAGCGGGTGGGGGAGAGCCAGGCAATGTCGGTCACGAAGAATCCCGCCGCGTCGAGCGGGTAGAGATATTGCCGGGTCGAACCGGTTTGAGTGTCGTACATGACGATGCGAACGTGAATCGACTGGCGGCCGGCGGCGCGGGGGTTGTCCAGCGGGGATTGCACGATGCCTACGAGGATCCTTCCGGTTTCGTCTCCCGTCAGACCTTCGAAGCCGTAGTTCGGCCGGCGCGTCGCCAGTACGGCCGGAAGCGCTCGGCCGCGAGGTCCGAAGGGACTCACCCGCTCGATGACCTGTCCGGTGGCGTCGAAGTGCACCAGGTTGGGCCCGTACTCATCGGCGATCCAGAAGCTGCCGTCGCGAAGCACGTGGAGGCCTTCGGTATCGAGTCCGTTCCGATCCGGCTTCAGGCGGGTTCCATCGGGGGAAACCGCGGTCTCTCCTGTGGAGCCGGGGCCGGGAGGGTTGGGAAGCCCGGTAAGGGGCGACCCGTCGATGTTGCGGAGCCGAATCCTCCGGAGGAGCACCACTGCCTTGTCCCGTCGCTCGAACACCCCGACCTGGGGCCCGACCTCCGGCGCCGCGAACGCCTTGGTCTCCTCGGCGAAGTCGTAGTTGGGCCCTCGATCGGTCAGGATGTAGAGCTGCCCATCTGGACCTCGCGAGATCGCCGATCCGAATCCGCCATTGCGGACGGTGACTCCCCGCACCGATGCGATCGAGTCTCGCATCGTGATAGGCAGGATCGAGACGGACGGTTTACTCATGTCGGCACCCGAGGATGGCGAGTCCCGTTGCTCGATCCGCTCGCCTCCACACCCGATGGCCAGCAGAACGGCGAGGCACGGCAAAGCGGGCAACCTGGGCATGCGAAACAATAACCCCCTCGGAGTGGGGCTGAACCTGTTGCTCCGTCGCCCATCGCTCGCGCGGGTGGTGTAGCAATCCTGCCACGCTGGCCCCCTTGCGCGGTCCGGTAACATCGTTACATCGTGTTACCGGGCGGCGTATTTCTTGCCACCCAGGGGCCAAAATGAAAGGGAGAGCGCCGTGCGCTATCAGGCCAATGATGCCAGAGTCGCTTGGCGAGTCGTCGAAGGGGAAGGGGTCCTCCTGCACGCCGAGACCTCGGGGTATTACGGTCTCAACCGGACCGGCACCCTGCTCTGGCAGCAGCTGGTCGCGCGCCCCAGCTCGGTCGAAGAGCTCGGGGCCTGGGTCGAGGAGCACCTTTCCGGCGCGCCGGAGGATCCCGCGGTCGAGGTCGCCGCGTTCATCGCCCAGCTGCTTCAGTACGATCTCATCGATGCGGCCGTACCCGGCGCCGAGCAGCTCGCGTCCGGTCAGCCCGATGCCGGACTCAATGGGAACGGCGCCGAGTACGAGCCCCCGCTGGTTTCTCCCTTTGGAGAGTTGGAGAAGCTGATCCTGAGTGGCGAGTAGCGCCATGTCCCGGAGCGAGCAGGAGTCCCGCCGGCGAAGCCGCCTGATCGCCAGGGAGCTCCAGCTCGCCACCTCGTCCCCCCACCGTACCCTGTACTTCCACGGCGAGTCGATGCGCCCGCTCCTGATCGAGGGGGACGAGGTCGTGGTGGAGCCGGTGGAGTGGGAGCGAATCCGTCTGGGCGACATCATCACCTACCGATACCTCGACCGCTTCCCCACCCGCAGGGTCATCCGCAAATCTGCCACCGGGCTCGATCTCTGGTGCGACAATTGGCCGGACCGCTTCTTCACCGCGTCGCGCGCCGACGTTCTGGGCCGCGCCATCGCCCGGCGGCGCGACGGCGTGTGGCTGACCGCCCGCGACGGCGAATGGGTCCGGG
>DATCXX010000182.1:0-5278 GCA_036565615.1 Gemmatimonadales bacterium
CGGTCCCGGGCCACCAGGTATCCCTGGGCTCGCCAGGCGTCCTCTTCGGTAGCGGCAAAGACGTGGGGCACTCCGCGATCGTCCACCAGCACCTCGACCGGCGCGGAGAGGCCGGGAATCAGCGCGGACGATCGGGCGGGAAGTCCGGCTTCGCGCGCGAGGGCCCATGCGCCCGAGGCGGGGTCGAGCAGTGGGCCCAGCGCCGGAAGCGGTCCGACCGGCCGGGCCGCCGCATAGCAAAGGGCCGCGAGGAGTATCGCGGCCAGGAAGGGCAGTGACCTGTGTCGGGGAGCCATCGCCGGGAACCATGATCCCCGGCGCCGAGGTTGTCAAGCAGAGTGAGCCGGGCGAGACTACTTCCATGCGAACTCCATACGCGCTGTTCCTGGTCCTGCTGGCGTCCTGCGCGACGGCCACGCCGGTCACCACTCCCGAACCCGCCCCATCACCCGCGCCCCCCGCGCCTTCCGCGTCTTCCGCGCCCTCCAGCTACGATCTCGTCCTCGAAGGCGGCAAGATCGTCGACGGCACCGGGGCAGCCTGGTTCTGGGGCGATGTCGCCATCCAGGGCGGCCGGATCGCCGTGGTGGCGCCCCGCGGCGGGCTACGAGACGCCCCGACATCCGAGCGGCTCGATGTCCGCGGGATGGTGGTGGCGCCCGGCTTCATCGACATCCAGAGCCACTCCCGGGAAAACTTCCTCCGCACCGATGGCCGGGTGATCAGCAAAATCACCCAGGGGATCACCACCGAGATCATGGGTGAGGGCGGGACCAATGCCCCCGCCAACGAGAAGACCGGCCTCGATCCCGAGGACATTCCGGCCGGGAACGATTTTCGGGGACCGCGCGGCTTCGACAAGTGGCTCAAGGCCATGGAGGCCCACGGCGCCGCGCCCAACTTCGGGTCGTTCGTGGGCGCAAGCACCATCCGGATGTACGGCAAGGGCATGGCGCCGGGCGAGGCCTCGCCGGCCGAGCTGGACAGCATGCGCACCGCCCTCCGCAACGCCATGGAGGATGGCGCCTTCGGCCTCGCCTCGGCGTTGATCTACCCCCCGGGGAATTATGCCGGCACCGCCGAGCTGATCGAGCTGGCCAAGGCGATGGCGCCCCATGGCGGGGTGTACATCACCCACATGCGCTCGGAAGGCAACGCCTGGCTGGAAGCGATCGACGAGGCGATCCGGATCGGGAGCGAAGGCGGCGTGCCGGTCGAGATCTATCACCTCAAGGCCGGCGGGACCCGGAACTGGAGCAAGACTCCGCTGGCGATTGCGAAGATCGACTCGGCCCGCGCTGCCGGGGTGGACGTTCAGGCAAACATGTACGCCTACACCGCCGGCGCCACCGGGCTCAGCGCCTGTCTGCCTCCCTGGTCCAGCGCGGACGGAAAGCTGTTCCAGAACCTGGCCGACTCGGGGGTGCGGAGCCGGATGCGAACCGAGATGGCCCAGGTGCAGGCCCAGTGGGAGAACCTCTGCGAGCTGGGCGGCCCGGAGAACGTGCTCTTCCTCCAGTTCGAGAAGCCGGCCAATGCGCAGTATGCCGGGAAGCGGCTCTCCGAGGTGGCCCAGTCGATGGGGAAGGACTGGCGCGACGCCGCCATGGACCTGATCTCCTCGGAGCATTCCCGGGTGGAGACGGTCTATTTCCTGATGAGCGAAGAGAATGTGAAGCTCAAGATGCGGCAGCCCTGGATGAAGTTCGGGACCGACGCGGGCGGCAACGACCCGGCGAACCCCGAGGGGCTGACCCACCCGCGCTCCTACGGGAACTATCCCCGGATCCTCGGCAAATACGTCCGGGAAGAAGGCGTGCTCACCCTGGAAGACGCAGTGCGGAAGATGTCGTCGGCGGTCGCCACCCGGCTCTCGATTCCGGATCGCGGGCTGGTGCGGCCGGGATTCTTCGCCGACCTGGTGGTCTTCGATCCCGCCACCATCGGCGACAGAGCGACCTTCGAGCAGCCCCATCAGCTCTCGGTAGGCATGCGCCACGTGCTGGTGAATGGGGTGGCGGTGGTGCGGGACGGTGCGGTAACCGGGGCCAAACCCGGCCGCGTAGTTCGCGGCCCTGGTTGGCGCCCTTAGCGAATGGCGGTAGCGAAGAGCGAACTGGTTGGTGGCTAGGGAGTAGTGGGCGTCAGTGACACGGTGAGTTCGGTGCTGCCCGAATTACTTGAAGGGCAGCCACCGTCAAACCGGGAATAACTGGCCATGGTGGTCACTCGCTGGTCGAGGTAGCCTGGGGCCTTGACCGTAAACTCGTACCGGCCCTCCAGAACTCCGAAACCGCAGGGTATGTCGCAGCGCAACTCGCCGTTGCCGAGCGATATGCCCTGCGCCGGTGTCACAGTGAGGCTGCCGAGATTTCCGACTGGCTGGAGAGCTATTACGACGTCGGAGATCGTCACGGAGTTCAACAGCACACTGCTTCCTTCCACCCGCACAATCGTGAGCACGGGATCCTCGAAGGTGTGGAGGCATGCTCCCACGGCGTCACACCCTTGGAGGACAATTACAGCCGCAACGATCGGTGCGAGCCAACGTCGTTTCATGTTGCCCCTCAGAGGCGTGGACGTCTCACGGCTCAGCCTGCTCCTGCCTTGGTCAGCCGCGCAGTGAGTGCGACAGTCTCGACATGGCAGTCATCCCTGAACCCTGAGTATCCACATATGTGCCTCCACCCCTCAGAGTAACCTTCGGCCATTCGCAACGCCTAGCCGACGGAGGGCATGCAAGCACCCACTTGCACGACTGTTAGCTCCGTTTTAGCTTGCCCGGCCTATGGAAGTCCGCGACAAGATCCTCAAGGCCGCCACCGAGCTCTACGCCGAGACCGGGTTCCGGGGCACCACCACCCGCCAGATCGCCCAGCTCGCCGGGGTCAACGAGGTCACCGTCTTCCGGCATTTCGGCTCCAAGACCGCCCTGCTCCACGAGGCGATCCGCTGCGCCTGCGCCACCTCCCGTCCCGCTCCCCTTCCTGAAGTTCCCGAGGACCCAAGGGCCGAGCTGCTGGTCTGGTCCCGCAAGCACTGGGAGGAGCTCTGGAGCCGCCGGGCGGTCATTCGCACCGCGATGGGGGAGATCGAGGAGCATCCCGAGCTCATGCCCCAGGAAAACAACGCGACCGCCTGCGCCGGCCGGGAGCTGGGCGGGTATTTGTCTCGGCTGCGAGGCCGGGGGCTGATCCGGGCCGATTTCGACATCGCCGCCGCGACCATGGTCCTGATGGGCACCCTGTTCGCCGACGCGATGAGCCGGGACATCCTCCCCTTCATCTACCTGCTCGAGCCCGAGCAGGCGATCAACCAGTACGTCGACCTCTTCCTCAGGGCCATTGCAACGGAGCAGCCGCAATGAGCGCCCGCTTCGCGTTGCTCGGCGGCCTGATGCTCTTCGGGTCAGTCTCTCTCGCTGCTCAGTCGCCCGCGCCGGTCCGCCGGCTCACCCTGGAGGATGCGCTCCAGCTCGCCCGGCCGGCCAGCGAGCCGGTCGGCCTGGCGCGCGCCGCGGTGACCCGAGCCCGGGGCGAGCAGTATCAGGCCCGGAGCGAGCTGTTTCCCCAGCTCAGCGGCTCGGCCTCCTACAGCCGGCTGATCAAGTCGCAGTTCGAAGGCTTCGCCACCGACGATGACGGCGGCCCGGCCCGGCCGACCTCCTGCGCCCGGTTCTTTCCCGACCCCTCGCTCCCCATCGCGGCGAGAGTGGACTCCCTGGAGAAATCGCTCGAGTGCGTCTCCGCGCTCGACCCGTTCGGAGATCTGGGGAGCCTGCCGTTCGGACGGGCCAACACCTATAACCTGGGTCTCTCGCTCTCCCAGACCTTGTTCGCGGGGGGGCGAATCCGGGGCCAGATGAGCGCTGCCGACGCGGGGCGCCGGAGCGCCGAGATCGGCCTGACCTCCGCCGACGCCAACCTGACACTCTCGGTGGTGGAGACCTACTTCGATGCGGTGCTGGCCGATCAGCTCGCCACCATCGCGCGGAGCGCGCTCGACCAGGCCGATTCGACCCTGCGGCAGACCGAGCTGCGCCGCCAGGTCGGCACCGCGCCCGAGTTCGACCTGCTGCGGGCCCGGGTGACCCGCGACAACCAGCGCGCCGCCGCGATCCGGCTGGAGTCGGATCGCGACCTGGCCCACCTCCGCCTCAAACAGCTGCTCGAGCTTCCCTCGGCGGATTCGCTCACTCTGGTCACTGTCCTGGACGATTCAGCACTGGCCGGCGCGCCGTCGCTCGCTCCGCTGCTCGCCGGCGTCCCCGACACCGTTGCCGAGCACCGCGCCCCGGTGCGCCAGGCGGTGGAAGCGGTGAACGCGCGCGAAGGGCTGCTCAAGGTGGCCCGGTCGCAGCAGCTCCCCGCCCTGGCGCTCACCTCCGGATACAGCCGGGTGGCCTATCCCGGAGGGGCCGTGCCCTCGTGGAGCTCGTTCCTCACCAACTGGAGCGTGGCGGTGGGGCTCACCATGCCGATCTTCACCGGCGGCCGGATCAAGGGAGACAAGCTGGTGGCGTCGGCTGAGCTCGACCAGGCGCGGCTGCTGCTCCGCCAGACCGCCGAAAGCGCCGAGCTCGACGCCCGGAGCTCGAGCCGGCAGCTCCGTTCCGCGATCGAAGCGCTCCGCGCCAGCGAGGGCACCGCCGACCAGGCCGAGCGGGCCTACCGGATTGCCGAAGTGCGCTACGCCGAAGGCATCTCCACCCAGAACGAGCTGCTGGACGCCCGCCTCGCACTTGAAATAGCCCGGGGTAACCGGGCCCAGGCCTCCCGTGATGCGCAGGTCGCCCGGGTCCGCATGGCCCTCATTGCCAACCTGCCGCTGGCCAGCGCCGGAACCGTCCTGCCCGCCGCCACCCGGGCTCCCCAGCGGGCCCCGACACCGCCACAATCGGCCGCCTCGGCCGGAACTGGTTTTCCATGAGTCGCCTGATCCGTTTCACCCTGCTCGCCGCGCTGGCAACCACGGCCGGGTGCAGCGGCGGGAGCGCCGAGAATCGCGCCGACGCCGAAGTCCCGGTGGTGAACCTCGGCCCCGACAACATCGCGGTGGCCACAGCGCGGGAGCTTTCCAGCGGACCCTCGATCTCGGGCACCCTGGCCGCCATCCGGGAAGCGACCCTCCGCGCCGAAGTGGCCGGGGTCGTCACCGGAACCCAGGTGGAGGAAGGCCAGTCGGTGCGGGCCGGGCAGGTGCTGGTGCGGCTCGACGATTCGGCCATTCGCGACGCGGTGCTCTCGGCCCGCTCGGCCCACCGCACCGCGAACGAAGC
>DATCXX010000187.1:0-18418 GCA_036565615.1 Gemmatimonadales bacterium
GAACGTGGGGGAGATCGTCCTCATCCCGCCACACTCCATACACCGCATCCGCGGTGATCGTCGTGGCCCGGAACCGGTCGGGCATGGTCACTCGGCCCAGGAGGGCTCCGGTCGAGTCGAGGACCGCGAAGACGCCGGCCTCGATACCCGGTGGCTGGGCCTCCTGGACCCAGATGTTGCCCTCCGGATCGACCTGGAGTCCGGTGATGAACGGCAGGGTTGCCGGATAGCTGGCCTGTTCGATGCGAGTGACCATCTGGCTCTTGATTGCCGGCATCGACTTGAGCATCGGGATCCCCTCCATCTGCTCGATCAGCTCTTTCCGGTGGGTGGCAACAAGCTCCGGAGTGAGCGGGACCGGAGCGGTGGAGACCCGAATCAGCCGCAGCACCTTGCCATCGAGCCCGCGCACCTCGACTTCCCAGGAGTTGTTCCGGGCCAGATAGAAGCGGTCTCCCCAGGCGGCGGTCACGCTGGACTTGCCCAGCGGCACAGGCTGCGGGGTGGACATGGTCTGGGGACCGATCGTGATCGTCATCTGCTCCATTTCCACGCCGGGGAATCTCGCGATCGTGTCCCGCGCCGAGCCGTCACTCGCATAGCGCACCGCGCTGACGGTGTCCCGAAAGACGCCCTTGCGGTCCTGATTGATGGCGAAACTCATCGTCACCCCGGCGACCGTGCCGTCGGCCATCCAGCCCTGGGGAAACGCCAGCTCGACCCGTCCGCCGAACCCGACGAAGCCGGCTCCCGGGGCCGAGCCCATGGAGAAGGTGCGCTGAAAGACTCCGGCCGAATCGATCACCGAGAGCCGCCGAACCAGGAGATCGAGCACCAGGATCGAATCGCCCGGCCCGGCCCAGATCCCGGCCATCATCTGGAATTCGCCGGGCCCCGCCCCACTCCGTCCAACGCTGTGAAGCAGCGTCCCGGTGAAGTCGTAAATCCTGATCTGCTGGCTGCCCGCCGCGCCGATCGCCAGGCGGCGGCCGCTCAGCGCGACCGGCCCGATCACGCTGTCGAGGTCGCCGCTGATGTCCACCTCCGCGCTGTCGGCCACCCGCCAATCATTGCCGGCGGGCCACTGCAGACCGGTGTTCTCGACGATGGTGACGCCGGCGCTGTCGCGGGTGACCGGCGCAGCGCCACCCCTTTCTTGCCCTCCGCATGCCGCCGCGATCAGGGCCACGACCCCCGCGTTCCGGATTGCTCGCATCCTTCCCTCCCTGCTACACGGGTTGAAAGCCGAGAACTTCCATCACGTCGCCGACGGTATGAAACGAGCCCGTCACCAGGACCGTGCCGGCCCCTTCCTGCACCTTCCCCAGCGCCTCGGGGAAGTCGGGCACCAGCTGCCAGTGGGCCCGGGCCGGAGGGCGGTTGGGATCCCGCAGCCATTTCCGGAGCCATTCCAGGTCCCAGCGGCGGCCCTCGGCGCTGGGCGTCACCGTCAGCACGCCACGGTCCACCACCTGATCGAGCTGCACCAGCATCTCGGGCCAGGCCTTGTCGCCCAGAATCGAGACCAGGGCATGGACCGGCCGCCGGGGAGCGAGATCGGTGAGCGCCCGGCAGAGGGCGGCAACGCCGTCGGGATTGTGGGCGACGTCGAACAGCCACTTTCCCCGCAGGTCCAGCCGGCCGGGGATACTCGCCGTGGCGAATCCCTGCTCCACCGCCTCGGCCCCGGGCCGGAAGGGCCGCGGAAGCGCATCGAGCACGGCGGCGGCCACCGCCGCGTTCCGGCGCTGATGGGCGCCCTGGAGCGCGAGGGCGCCAGGGTAGCGCGACTCGGCATCCACCACCCGCACATCGGCCCGGGCATCGGGGTCGATGGCGCGCACCGAGGCCGCCGCCTCCCGGCGCAGTACGTCGATCAGAGCCGGGCGGGTTTCCCCCACCACGAAGGGCGCCCCCGGCTTGGCGATCCAGGCCTTCTCCCGGGCAATCGCGTCGAGGGTTTCGCCGAGGTATTTCTGATGGTCCATTTCGATCTTGGTGACCGCGCTCACCAGGGGACGCACCACGTTGGTGCTGTCGAGCCGGCCGCCCAGCCCCACTTCGATCACCGCCACCTCGGCGCCGCGGGCGGCCAGATCGGCGAACGCCATGGCGGTCGTGGTTTCGAAGAAGGTCGCGTCGAGCCGGTCGGCGTCGGCCATGAGCCGTCCGGTCCACATCGCCACCGCGTCCTCGCCGATCGGCACCCCGTCCACCGTGATCCGTTCCCGGAAGGATACCAGGTGGGGTGAGGTGTAGCTCCCCACCCGCCACCCGGCGGACCGGAGCGCGGACGACACCAGGGCGGTGACGCTGCCCTTGCCGTTGGTGCCCCCGATGTGCACCACGGGAATCTGGAGATGGGGATCGCCCAGGAGCGCGAGCAGCTCCCGGGTGGTCTCCAGGCCGAACTTGATCTGGGTGACGCGGGGGAAGAGGTAGTCGAGGGCGGCGGCGTAGGAGAGTGCCATGCAGGAACAACGTGAACGGTCAACGGTCAACGGTCAACGGGAAAAACCTTGCGATGCCGAGCCGACGTCTTGGAGGGGTTGGTGCCGTTGACCGTTGACCGTTGACTGTTGGCGCAGTTCAAGCGGTTGCGCCCGCCGTCGCGACGACGGCGGCCGCGGCGCCCTGCATGTGGCGGATCAGGCGCGCGGTGGTTTCGCGGAGCGAGCCGCGGGGCACTACGTCGTCGATCTGGCCATGATCGAGGAGAAACTCGGCGGTCTGGAATCCTTCGGGGAGGTCCTGGCCGATGGTCTGCTTGATCACCCGCTGGCCGGCAAATCCCACCACCGCGCCCGGCTCGGCGAGGACGGCGTCGCCCTGCATCGCGAAAGAGGCCGACACCCCGCCGGTGGTGGGATTGGTCAGCACGGTCACCAGCGGGATCGAGTCCATTTTGAGCTGGGCGATGGCGGCCGACGTCTTGGCCATCTGCATCAGGGAAAGCACGCCTTCCTGCATCCGGGCGCCGCCCGAGGTGCAGACCAGCACCAGCGGGAGCTTCTTGTCGGCCGAGCGGCGCGCCAGCCGGGCAATCTTTTCTCCCACCACCGAACCCATCGACCCGCCCATGAAGGCGAAGTTCATCACCCCGAGGTGAATCGGGAGCCCCTCCAGCCGCCCGAAGCCGGTGTAGATCGCGTCGGAGCCTCCGGCCTTCTTCTCGGCCGCGATCAGCCGCTCGCCGTAGTTTTCGAAGGAGAGGGGGTCCTGGGAGCGCAGGCCGGCGAAGAATTCCCGCCAGGTTCCCGCGTCGGTGAACAGCTCGATGTACTCTTCCGCCGTGAACCGGCGGTGATGCCCGCATTCGGAGCAGACGTTCAGCGCCCGCTCGAACCGCTCCCGGATGTCGACATGTCCACAGCTCTCACAGCGCTCCCAGGCGTCCTTGGGAATCTCCAGCTTGGTTCGCTGGGAGATCCTGGGCTTTCGCTCCTTCTTGAACCACGCCATAACGGCCATAGGCTCGGGACAGAGGTACGAGGAACGGGACACCCGGGGACGAGCGACCGATCAAGATGGCGCAATCCCTCGCACGCCGCCAGTCCTTGACACCTAAGTCGTTGTTATATATCGGCATAGCCGCTCAGACGGGAGTCCCATGCCACCCGGAGAACCAGTCCCAGCGCCAGCCCGAGCCCCAGCAGGAAGGAGCCTCCGTAGGAAAAGAAGGGCAGCGGAATTCCGGTGATGGGCATGACGTTGATGGTCATCCCCACATTCTCGAAGAGGTGGGTGAAGAACAGGGCCAGGATTCCGAAGACCATGAGAC
Source organism: Gemmatimonadales bacterium (assembly GCA_036565615.1). Taxonomy (GTDB): domain Bacteria; phylum Gemmatimonadota; class Gemmatimonadetes; order Gemmatimonadales; family GWC2-71-9; genus JABFSM01. Next base: position 3,782 of record DATCXX010000187.1, read on the forward strand.
TGGAAAACGGGTCGGTGGCCCGCCGGGCGATCCGGAGGAGGATCGCGAAGAACACGAAGAACAGAATGAGCGCCGCCATCACCCCGATGAACCCGAGCTCTTCCCCCACCACCGCAAAGATGAAGTCGGTGTACTGCTCCGGGAGGAAGGCGAGCCGCTTCTGGGGCCCGTCGAGAAACCCATTGCCGAAGATGCCCCCCGATCCGATCGCCACCTTGGACTGGATCGCGTGATACCCCGCGGAGACCGGATCGCTCTCGGGGTTGAGAAAGCTGGTGAGCCGTCGCTGCTGGTAGGGCTTGAGGTTGTTCCAGATGATGATCGCCAGGACGCCCATGGCGGCGTTGACCAGGTAGATCAGCACCCCCTCGGCGACGTAGGCCCGCCACAGCAGCAGCAGGAAGAACAGCAGCAGCATCCAGGCTCCCCACCAGCGGGTGTCGGCCGCCAGGAGCAGGCTCACCACCGGCGAGGCCAGCAGCAGGAGCAGCCGGGGGGAGACCCCGGCCCAGAAGAGCATGCCGAACAGGATGCCCACGAAGACGATGGCGCTGCCGAGATCGGGCTGGCGCAGGACCAGGAGGAACGGCACCGCGGCGATCATGCCCGGCACCACCAGGCGCCGGAGGCTGTCCGGGGGCTCCCGCAGCGACGAGAGGTAGCGGGCCAACAGCAGGATGGTCGCCAGCTTGGCCAGCTCGACCGGCTGGCCGATCCGGATGCCGCCGATCTGGAGCCAGCTCTTGCTGCTGGCGGCCGAGCCCGCGCCGGTTCCCACCAGCAGCGTGAGCATCAGCAGCAGCAATCCCAGCGCGTAGATGCCGGGGGCGCCCCACTCCAGCAGCCGGGAGTTGATCCGGAAGGCCACCGCCGCCGCGATGGTGGCGAGCCCGATCCAGACGATCTGGCGGACCCAGGCGCCCCGTGCCGAGGTGGGCACGTCGGTCTGCCCGGCGGAGTACACCATCAGCACCCCGAACGTGATCAGCGCCAGGACCACCATGATCAGGGTGCGATCCAGCCCGGCGCGCCTCATCGGGACGTCGTGTCGGGGGGGACCACCATCCCGGGCCCGCTCACCGAGTCCTCCAGCACCTGCATCTTGATCTTGGCCTGCTTGAGGGTGGAATCCTGCTGGGAGAGGTAGCGCTGCATCACCCGCACCACGTAGGGCGCCACGCTCGATCCATGGAGCTTGAACTCCATGATGCTGCCCACCACGATCCTGGGATTGTCCGCCGGCGCGTAGCCGATGAACCAGCCGTGGTCATCGCCGTGGGGGTTCTGGGCCGTGCCGGTTTTCCCGCAGGCGTTGACCTCGCGGCCGCCGCTTCCGGCGGCGGTGCCGCGCTGCACCACGGCGCACATCGCGTTGCGAAGCCCCGCCAGCTGCTCGGCGTTGAGCCCCAGCGGCCGGGGCACCGCCCCGGCCCGCCGGGCCACGACGAAGGGGGCCTCGACGTTGCCGTTGCCGGCCAGGGCGGCGTAGAACCGCATCATGTTCATCAGGGTCTGACTGTTCTCACCCTGCCCGATGGCCAGGTTGAGAGTCACCGCGTTGGTCCATCCCCGCGGTCCGTAGCGGCGGTTGTAGTACTCGGTGTTGGGCGGGAAGACCGAGCGCTGTTCCCGTCCCAGGTCGATTCCGCTCCGCTCCGCGAATCCAAGCGAAGTTCCGTCCTCGAGCAGGTGCGGCAGGGTGAGCCGGAGCCCGAGCTGGTAGAAGTACACATCACAGCTCGCCGCGATGGCGCCGGTCAGGTCCAGCGACCCATGCCCCTCCCGCTTCCAGCACTTGAAGGGCCGGCTTCCGAACTGGAGCGCGCCGCGGCAGGGCTCCGGCATGCGGGAGTTGAAGTTCACCACCCCGCGCCGGAGCGCGATGACCGCGGTGGCCAGCTTGAACGGCGAGGCGGGCGGATAGGTGCCCCGGATCGCCCGGTTGATCAGGGGAAGCGCCGGGTCGGTGTTGTACGCCGACCACTGCGCGGGATCGATGCCTCCGATGAATTCGTTGGGATCGAAGGCCGGCGCCGAATAGAGGGCGAGCACGCCGCCGTCGGGGGTCATGGCCACCAGGGCGCCCCGGGTGCCGGGCAGCGCGGTGTTCCACATGCTGTCCACGAAGCGCTGGAGCGGAAGGTCGATGGTGGTGGTGATGGGGTTTCCCCCCACCGGCGCGAGCGAGGGGGAGGAGACGTCCTCCCGGACCATCCGTCCCCGCGAATCCACCTCGGTGTAGCGCACCCCGTCGATGCCCCGAAGCAGCGAATCGTACTCCTGCTCCAGTCCGTCCCGGCCCACGATCGAGCCCATGCGCGCGCCCGGGTAGCGGTCCTTGTCGAGGTCGGCTTCCGATACCTCCCCCACATACCCGACCAGGTGGGCCACCGCCGGGCCGGCCCGATACAGCCGGCGCGGCTCGGTCTGGATGACCAGGCCGGGGAGGAGATAGCGATGCTCCTCCAGCTTCGACACGGTGGGGAAGTCGGCGCCGTTGAAGACCAGGGCGGGCTGATACTGGGCGGTCCTGAACCGGATCAGGATGGCCCGCACCGCGCTGCTGTCGAGCGGAACGATGGCCGACAGCCGGTTCAGGACCGCGCGGAGCGAGTCGGTGGACGGCGCGAAGAGCTTGATGGTGTATCCCGGCTCGTTCTCGGCGATGCTCTCCCCGTTGCGATCGTAGATGGCGCCCCGGGGCGCCAGCAGAGGGACCTGGCGCAGCCGGTTTTTCTCGGACTGGAGCCGGTAGTCCTTGTACCCCATGACCTGGGCCCGGAAGAAGGCGCCGGAGAGCAGCAGGAAGGTCACCGCCAGCACCCGCTGCGCGAGCACCGCGCGGTCGCGGACCCGTTCGCCGGTAAAGCCGCTCATGCTTCGATCCGGATGGCGAACCAGTCGCGGAAGAGGAACAGGAGGACCAGGCCCGCCGCCGCGGTGGAGACCGCCTGCAGCGGCGCCCAGACCAGGAGCCCCGAGGAGAGCTGGCCCGACGGGGTGCCGCTGGCGAGCAGCACGATGGCGTTGCGCAGCCACACCCCGCCGGCGAAGAGACCGGCATTGACCAGCAGGTTGTCGGGGAAGAACACCGCCCGGCCCCAGGCGGCGAGGTACGCGATCACGGTATGCGCCAGCGCCCCGGCGCCGAACGCCGCCGGGGTCAGCACATCGCTGGCGAGTCCGACCAGGAATCCGGCCACCGCGGCCCAGCCGGGCCGGCTCCGCACCGCCACCAGCATCAGGGCGCAGAGCAGAAAATCGGGCGCGGCCCGCCCGTCGAAGATCCGGGGACGGATGTAGAAATGCAGCGCGAACAGCAGGATGAACCCGAGAAACAGCCGGCCTTCCCCGCGCCTCGGGCTCATGGCACCGGCTCCGGTCCCGCGGGAGTGCGCACCACCAGCACATGGGCGACGTGCCCGGGATTGGCCAGGGGGGCCAGGCGATAGATCCGCTCCCACCCCAGCTGCTCCCGGCCCAGCCCGGCCACCCGGCCGATGGGGAGGCCCTTGGGATAGACGCCGCCCAGGCCCGAGGTCATCACCATCGTCCCGGTCGCGACCGTATCGCGGTACGCCACGCCCCGGAATTCCAGGAAGGACTCGCTGGCCTCGGTGTTGAGCGACGGGGCCACGATCCCGAGCACGGTGCCGTCCGCGGTGACCGCGCTGACCCGGAAATCGGGATGGGCCCAGGTCATCGCGATCGCGCTCTCCCGCCCGACGCTGAGCAGCACCCCCAGCAGGCCGTCGGGAGAAACCACCGGATCGCCCGGCCGGACGCCGCTGGCGGCACCGGCGCTCAGCAGCAGGGTGCGCCCCCCGGTCGGATCGATCTGGTGGAGCACCTCGGCGGGGACGGCGGTGGAGCTGACCCGGTCCCGCAGCGAGAGCAGGGCCCGCAGCCGCTCGTTCTCCGCGCGGAGTCCCGCCATGCCCTGCGCCGCGAGCGCCGCCGAATCGCGCTGGGCCTCCACCGCCTCGAAGCGGGTCCGGCTGGTCCGGCCTTCCTCGGCCCGCTCCTGGACCCAGAGCAGGGGGCGGAGGGCCGTGTCACGCAGCGTGGTCGCGAACGCGAGGCTCACGCGCTCCGGCAGCGCCAGCGCGCCCGCCGAAAGCCCGAGACAGGTGAGGAACAGGAGGGTGTCGCTCCGTGAGGTGGCGCGGCCCGGAGCCCGGATCATGTCAGGTGGTGAGAACGCTCCGATACTTCTCGAAATCGTCGAGAATCCTGCCGGTGCCCCGGACCACGCAGGTGAGGGGATCCTCGTCCACGTGAATGGGGAGCCCGGTTTCCTGCTGCAGCAGCAGATCGAGCCCGCGGATGAGGGCGCCGCCTCCGGTCATGATGATGCCCCGGTCCACGATGTCGCTGGAGAGCTCGGGCGGGGTGATTTCGAGCGCGCGGCGCACCGCGTCCACGATCTGCTGCACCGGCTCCTGAATCGCCTCCCGGATCTCGGCGGAGTGGACCCGCACCGTCTTGGGAATGCCGGACACCAGGTCCCGGCCCTTCACTTCCATCTCCCGCTCCTCCCCGGTCGGATAGGCCGAGCCGATCTTGATCTTGATGGCCTCGGCGGTCGGCTCGCCCACCAGGAGGTTGTAGTTCTTCCGCATGAACTGGACGATGGCCTGGTCCAGCTCGTCGCCGCCGGTACGAATCGAGGTGTCGGAGACGATGCCGGAGAGCGCGATCACCGCGATTTCGGTGGTGCCGCCCCCGATGTCGATCACCATGTTTCCAGTGGGGGTTTCAACCGGCAGGCCCACCCCGATCGCGGCCGCCATCGGCTCCGCCACCATGAGGACCTGCTTGGCGCCGGCGGTTTCCGCCGAATCCCGCACCGCGCGGCGTTCCACCTCGGTGATGCCCGAAGGTACGCACACGATGACCCGCGGCTTCACCCGGAAGACGTGCTTGTCGATGATGGTCTTCAGGAAGTAGCGGAGCATCTTTTCGGTCACGTCGAAATCGGCGATCACCCCGTCCTTGAGGGGACGAATGGCGATGATGCCGTCGGGGGTGCGGCCCAGCATCCGCTTGGCTTCGAGTCCGATCCCCTTGATCTTGCCGGTGGTGCGTTCCAGGGCAACGACCGAGGGCTCGTTGAGGACGATTCCCTCACCCTTCACGTAGATCAGGGTGTTCGCCGTACCAAGATCGACAGCGATCTCGTTCGCGGGGAGGAAATTCAGGAACTTAAAGGAACCAAGCATGATCGCGGGGCCACCCGGGTGAGGCTTTTGCTAACCTAATGGCGGACTTACACATATACAAGCCGGCAAACCCAACATCTCAAGTCTGGAGACCGGTGCTGCCGAAGCCCCCCACGCCCCGTTCGGTCTGGGGCAGGTTTTCGACCGTTCGGAATTCAGCCGGTTCGACCCGCCCGACTACAATCTGCGCGATCCGCATCCCCCGGGTCACTTCGAAGGCTTCCTGCCCCAGGTTCATCAGGGCGACCTTGAGCTCGCCCCGATAATCCGAATCGATGGTAGCCGGCGTGTTTGGCAGCGTCACACCGTGCTTGAGGGCCAGCCCCGAGCGGGGGCGAATCTGGATTTCGTAACCCTCGGGGATGGCGACCGCGAAGCCGGTGGCGAAGAGCCGCCGGGCGCCGGGCTCCAGTACTCCCTGCTCCGCGCTCGCAATATCGAAGCCAGCGCTTCCACTGGTAGCGCGAGTGGGGAGAGGAAGTCCCGCTCCGTGTTCAAGGCGCTGGATCAGGATGGTGGGCATGAGGGAGAGGCAACCGCCTGCTGCCTATAACACCGTCTCCACTTCGACGAGCGGAAGGTTGAATGCTTCAGCAACCCCCGGATACACCACCTTGCCATCCACCACATTGAGGCCGAGGGCCAGGGCCGGATCCTCCTGGCAGGCCTGCTTCCACCCCTGCTTGGCGAGCCGGAGCCCGTACGGCAGGGTGGCGTTGGTGAGCGCCAGGGTGGAGGTCCGGGGAACCCCTCCCGGCATGTTCGCCACGCCGTAGTGCAGAATGCCGTCCACAAAGTAGGTGGGGTTCTCGTGGGTGGTGGGCTTGATGGTCTCGACACAGCCGCCCTGGTCCACCGCCACGTCGACGATCACCGCCCCGGGCTGCATCCGCTTGAGATCCGCCCGGGTGACCAGGTGGGGCGCCTTGGCCCCCGGCAGCAGTACCGCTCCGACCACCAGGTCGGCCCGCTCGATCGCTTCCAGGATATTGAACCGGTTGGAGTAGATGGTCTTCACGTTGGCCGGCAGCACGTCGTCGAGGTAGCGCAGCCGTTCCAGCGAGATATCGAGAATGGTGACGTTCGCGCCCATGCCCGCCGCCATCTTCGCGGCGTTGATCCCCACCACCCCGCCCCCGATGATCACCACCTTCGCCGGAGCCACGCCGGGCACACCGCCCAGCAGCACCCCGCGCCCGCCATGGACCTTCTCCAGGTACTTGGCGCCTTCCTGCACCGCCATGCGGCCGGCGACCTCGGACATGGGGGTGAGCAGCGGCAGCTCTCCACTGGGCAGCTGCACCGTTTCGTAGGCGATGGCCACCGCGCCCGAGGCGATGACCGCCCGGGTCAGCTCCTCCGCCGCGGCGAAGTGGAAGTAGGTGTAGATCACCTGGCCCTTCCGCATCCGGGGCCATTCGACGGCAATCGGCTCCTTCACCTTCATGATCATGTCCGCCTTGGCCCAGACCTCCTCCGCGGTGGCCAGGATCGTCGCCCCCGCGGCGGTGTATTGCGCGTCGGTGAAGCCGCTCCCCACCCCGCCGTCCTTCTCGACATAGACGGTGTGACCCCGGGCGCTGAGCAGCTCCGCGCCCGCGGGCACGAGGGCGATCCGGTTCTCGTTCGTCTTGATCTCTTTCGGGACTCCGATGACCATGAAGCGCTCCTTGTGGAGGAGTTAGGGAGCTAGGGAGTTAGCGAGCTAGGGAACGGCTTTCCCTAGCTCCCTAGCTCCCTAACTCCCTAGCCCCTTGTCTGGTCCCAATCGCACCACGCTCCAGCGCTCCGGTTCAAAGTACTCGGCCGCGAGGGCCGCCACCGCCTCCGCCGTCACGCCATCGATCTCGGCGAGGATCTCGTCCAGCCGCCGGTAGCGGTCCCGGTGCAGCACGGTGCCCGCGAGGCGATGCATCCGGCTGCTCGGGCTCTCCAGCGAGAGCATCACCTGCCCCTTGAGCTGCTGCTGGCCGCTGGCCAGCTCGTCGGCGGGGAGGCCTTCCCGGGACAGCCGGGCCAGCTCGGCACGGATCGCGTCCTCCGCCGCCGCCGCGGTTCCCGGGGCGGTGCCGACGTACACCCCGGTCATCCCCCCGCTCTGATAGCCCTGCTGGAAGGAATACACCGCGTAGGCCAGCCCCAGCTCCTCCCGCACCCGCTGAAAGAGACGGCTCGACATCCCGCCCCCCAGAAGATTGGTGAGGATGGCGAGGGCGTAGCGGCGCGGATCGCGGGCCGGGAAGGTATCCGTCCCCAGGACGATGTGGCTCTGGGTGGTGTCGCGCAGCTCGGAGCGGACCGCCCCGCGGCGGGCCGGAACCGCGCCCACCGGACCGCGGGCCGGCTCGAGGCCGCCTTCGAACCACCCTTCCCGCTCCAGCACCGTGAGCAGCTGGGCGTGATCCACGTGGCCCGCCGCGGCGATCACGCAATTCCCGCGATAGTACCCTGCCCGGTGGGTGGCCGCGAGATCCTCGGCGCTCAGCCGGCCGATGGTCTCCGGGGTTCCCAGGATCGAGTAGCCGTAGGGATGATCGGGCCAGAGGGTCCGGGCATGGAGCTCGAAGACCAGATCGTCGGGGGTGTCCTCGACCCCGTTGATCTCCTCCAGGACCACGTTCCGCTCCAGCTCCAGATCGGGAGCCCGCAGCAGCGGATGGCGGACCAGGTCGGTGAGCACCTCCACCGCGAGGGGCACATCGGCGTCGAGCACGTGGGCCTGGTAGCTGGTATGGTCGCGCGAGGTATAGGCGTCCAGCGAGCCGCCCCGCACTTCCAGCTCCTGGGCCAGCTCCCGGGCGGTCCGGCGTTCGGTTCCCTTGAAGACCAGGTGTTCCAGCAGGTGGGCGACGCCCATGACCTCGGGCGGTTCATGCGCACTGGCCGAGCGGACCCAGATGCCGACCGCGGCCGACCGCACTCCCGGGAGCAGCTCCGAGAGCACGGTGAGGCCGTTGCCGGCGGTGGTACGGACCAGTCCTTCGTCGAGGTGCTCGGTGTCCACGGCCGGCTATCGGCGACGAGCGATCGGTCGGGTCACTCCTTGGGCAGGAGCGCTTTGCGCGAAAGCTTCATCCGGCCCCGGTCATCCACCTCGAGCAGCTGCACCTTCACGATGTCGCCCTTCTTGACCACGTCCTCGGTCTTTTCGGTGCGCCCGTGCTGGAGCTCGCTGATGTGGAGCAGGCCTTCGACCCCGGGGATGATCTCCACGAAGGCGCCGAACGCGGTGGTGCTCTTGACCGGGCCCTCGTAGATCCGGCCCACTTCCGGCTCCGCCACGATGGCGGAGATCATATCGCGGGCCTTCTGCCCCGCCTCGCCGCCCACCGCCGCGATGGTCACGATGCCGGAATCCTCCACCGAGATCTTGGCGCCGGTGGCATCCTGGATGCCGCGAATGGTCTTGCCCTTGGGCCCGATGATGTCGCCGATCTTGTCGGGCTTGATCTGGATGGTGATGATCCGCGGCGCGTGGGGGGAAAGATCGGGGCGGGCCGCGGACAGCGCCTTCTTCATTTCGGCCAGGATGTGGAGCCGGCCGGCCTTGGCCCGGGCCAGCGCCTCTTCCATGATCTTGAGGTCCAGGCCTTCGATCTTGATGTCCATCTGGATCGAGGTGATGCCCTGCTCGGTGCCGGCCACCTTGAAGTCCATGTCGCCCAGGTGGTCTTCGCTCCCCAGGATATCGGTCAGGATGGCGACTTTGTCGCCGTCCTTGATCAGTCCCATCGCCACGCCGGCGCAGGGCGCCTTGACCGGAACGCCGGCGTCCATCAGCGCCAGCGAGCCGCCGCACACCGTCGCCATCGAGGACGACCCGTTCGACTCCAGGATCTCGGAGACGATCCGCAGGGTGTAGGGGAATCCGGCGAAGTCGGGCAGCAGAGGCTGGAGCGCCCGCTCGGCCAGCGCGCCGTGACCGATCTCCCGGCGGCTGGTGCCCCGGATCATCTTCACTTCGCCGGTGGAATAGGGCGGGAAGTTGTAGTGCAGCATGAACGACTTGGTGGTCTCACCGGCCACGTCGATCGAGTCGATCCGCTGCTCGTCGTCGCTGGTTCCCAGGGTCACCGCCACCAGCGCCTGGGTCTGGCCCCGGGTGAACAGCGCCGAGCCGTGGGCCCGGGGAAGCAGCCCGGTCTCGATGCTGATCGCCCGAACGGTGTTGCCGTCGCGCCCGTCCACCCGCTCGCCCTTGTCGAGAACCTGGGCCCGCATCACCCGGTATTCGATGTCCTCGATCTCGGCCACGATTTCCTTGGTCCGCTCGGGATACTCCAGCGCCAGCCGGGCCACCACATCGCGCTTCACCGCCGCGAGGCCCGCGGCCCGTGACGCCTTGTCCTTGGCGTTGATGGCCTTGCCCATGTCCTTCTCGGCCAGATCGCGCACCCGCCGGGTCAGCAGCTCGTCCACCGGCGCCTTGACCCATTCCATCTTGGGCCGGCCGGCGGCCTTCGCCAGCTCCCGGGTGTGGCCCAGCAGCTCCTTGATGCCCTTGTGGGCGACCTTGAGCCCGTCCAGGATGTCGCTCTCGGAGACCTCGAGCGAGCCGCCCTCGACCATCACGATGGAGTCCGCGCTGCCGCTCACGGTGAGGTCGATGCTGGAGAACTCGAGCTGCTGGAAAGTCGGGTTGAGAATCCAGTTCCCCTCCATCCGGCCGACCCGCACCGTGGCGAGCGGGCCGTTCCAGGGAATCGAGGAGACCGAGAGCGCCGCGGCCGCCGCAAAGGCGCCCACCACGTCCGCGTCATTCTCCTGATCGGCCGAGACCACGGTCACGAACACCTGGACCTCGTTCTTGAACCCCTCGGGAAACAGCGGGCGGATGGACCGGTCGATGATCCGGCAGGCCAGGATCTCCTTGTCGGAAGGCCGGCCCTCGCGCTTGATGAAGCCGCCGGGGATCTTGCCCGCCGCGTAGGTCTTTTCCTTGTATTCGACCGTCAGGGGGAAGAAGGGCAGCGTGGAGACGTTGGGTGAGACGGTGACGGCCGCGAGGACCATGGTGTCGCCGAAGCGGACCATCACGGAGCCGGCGGCCTGTTTGGCCATCTTGCCCGACTCGATGACGAGGGGGCGGCCGGCGAAGGTGGTTTCGATCTTGTGCACGGTTGATGCCTTGGTTGAACTGTCCGCGTCCAATGCGAAGCGGGCGTCCCACGTGAGTGCGGGACGCCCGCGGGCGATCGGCGCCGGCTAGTGCCGGAGTCCGAGCTCCTGAATCAGTGCCCGGTAGGTCGAGAGATCGGTGTTCCGGAGGTAGGTCAGCAGCCGCTTCCGGGTTCCGACCATTTTGAGCAGCCCTCGACGCCCGTGATGATCCTTTGCGTGGGTGCGGAAGTGATCGGTAAGGGAGTTGATCCGCTCGGTGAGAAGCGCCACCTGGACCCGGGCTGAGCCGGTGTCCTCGGCGTGAAGCCGGTGCTTGGTCAGAACGGCCTGTTTATCGTACGGCATGCGCGCGTCAGCCTCTTTTACATTCGTCTTTGTGAATATGCGAACTCTCGATAGCATAAGAAGATAACCGCAAAGACGCAAAGACGCAAAGACGCAAAGACGCAAAGACGCAAAGACGCAAAGACGCAACGAGGCCGGAGGCAAGGCAGGTCCCTGACCCCTGACCCCTGACCCCTGACCACTTCCCGTTTGCAACGCTTTCCGGCATTGCGGGGTCTATATCCCTGACCCTGTCTACTAAATGAGGCCCGATGCCTTCCCATCTGGGTGAATTCGAGCAGCTGGTCCTGCTGGCCCTGCTCCGGCTCGGCAAAGAAGGCTATGGCGTCACCGTCCGGACCGAGCTGCTCGATTACGCCGGACGGGACGTCAGTCTCGGGACCGTCTACAAGACCCTCTTCCGGCTCGAGGCCAAGGGAATGGTTGTCGCCCATGTGGGCGAGCCGACCCCGGCCCGGGGAGGGCGCCGCAAGAAGCACTACGTGGTGAATGCCCGGGGCCGCACCGCGCTGCAGCGGAGCCTGGCCGCGCTCCGGGGCCTGAGCCGGGGTCTCGATCTCGCCCCGGGGGCCCCGTGAGCCCGGCCCGCCGGCTGGGCTGGCTGATTCCGTCCCGGGAGCGGGAGTTCGTGCTGGGCGACCTCGAGGAGCTCTACGGCCATAGCCCCTCCCGGCTGGCCTGGGAGATCGTCCGGGCCAGCCTCGCGCTCCGCTTCCACCGCGACCCCCGTCTCACGTCTCACGTCTCACCTCTCACCTCGAAGGCCACCGTCATGGATACGTTGCGCTCCGACCTCCGCTTTGGCCTTCGGCAGCTCGCCGCCCGGCCCGGTTTCACCGCCCTGGCGGTTCTGACCCTGGCCCTCGGCATCGGAGCCAGCACCGCGATCTTCTCGGTGGTCAATCCCATCCTCTTCGAATCGCTGCCCTACCCCGATCCGGACCGGGTGGTCCAGGTGGGCGAGCCCGGCACCGACGGGACCCCCAGCAGAACCGGCTATGCCACCTTCGTCGACCTGCAGCGCATGTCCACCGCGTTCGCGGCCCTCGCGGTCAACTCCTCTTGGCAGCCGACCCTGCAGGACAAGGGCGAGCCGGAACGGCTCAACGGCCAGCGGGTCACCCGGGAGTTCTTCTCGGTGTTCGGCGTGGCACCCGCCCTGGGGCGGGACTTCACCGCCGAGGAGCATGTGCGAGGGCAGCATCGGGCGACGATACTCTCCCACGGGCTCTGGCAGCGGCGGTTCGGCGGCGATCCCTCGGTCGTCGGCCGACCGGTGACCTTCGACGGCATCCAGTACCTGGTGGTCGGGGTGATGCCGAGGACCTTCGAGAACCTGATCTCGCCCTCGGTCCAGCTCTGGGCGCCGCTGGCCTACGAAGCCTCCCTCCCCTGGGCCTGCCGCACCTGTCGTCACCTGGCCGCCCACGGCCGGCTCAAGCCCGGGATCACTCCCGAAGCCGCCCGGCGGGAGCTGGACGTGATCTCCGGCCGGCTGGTGGCGGAGTATCCCACTCAGTACGCGGTGGCGGGCATGCTGGTCATTCCGCTGCAGGAAATCCTGACCCGGAATGTGAAGCCCGCCCTGCTGGCGGTCCTGGGCGCGGTGGGCTTCGTCCTGCTGATCGCCTGCGCCAACGTCTCCAGTCTCCTGCTGGGCCGGGCGATGCAGCGCGAGGCCGAGTTCGCCATCCGGGGCGCACTCGGCGCCCGTCCGGGACGGGTGGTCCGCCAGCTGCTCACCGAAAGTGTGATGCTGGCGCTGGTGGGAGGCGCCGCCGGAGTCGCGATCGCCTGGCTGGGCCTCGAGGGACTCAAGGCCATTGCGCCACCCAACCTTCCCCGGCTCGGGGCCATCGGTATCGACCTGGGCGTGCTCGGCTTCACCGCCGGCGTGTCACTCCTGACCGGGCTGCTGTTCGGCGTGGTACCGGCATTCGCCACCGCCCGGCCCGATCTGTTCACGGCGCTGCGCCCCGGAGGCCGACACACCGGGAGTCGCTCCCGGAAACATGCCCGTGCCGTGCTGGTCGGAGGAGAGGTGGCGCTCGCGGTCATGCTGCTGGTGGGCGCCGGCCTCATGCTGCGAAGCCTGGAGAAGCTGCTCGCGGTCGATCCCGGATTCGATTCGAAGCATCTGCTGACGATGACCGTGCAGACGACCGGCGCCCGCTACACCGAGGACCAGCCGGTCTGGGCGTTCTGGGACCGCACCCTGGAAGCCGTCCGCGCCGTGCCCGGGGTGGAGCGGGCAGCCTGGACCAGCCAGCTGCCGCTGGGCGGCAACTTCGACCAGTACGGCGTTCAGATCGAAGGCAAGCTGCTCTCCAATCCGGAGGATGCGGCCTCGGCGGACCGGTATTCGGTGACGCCGGATTACGTGCAGACGATGGGCATTCCGGTGAAGCGGGGGCGCAGCTTCACGGCCCAGGACGACCGGGGCAAGCCCGAGGTCGTGCTGATCAACGAGACCTTCGCCCGGATCGGCTGGGGCGGCGAGGACCCGATCGGGACGAAGGTGCAATACGGCGGACGGGACCGGCCCTGGCGCACCGTGGTCGGCATCGTCGGGGACGTGCATCACACCGGGCTCGATGAGGAGAGCGCTCCCCAGATCTACATTCCGGAAGCGCAGGGACACTTCGCCGACGGGGGAATGGACCTGGCCGTTCGCACCAGGGGAGATCCGGCCGCGCTGGCCGCGGCGGTGCAGGCGGCGATCCGCTCGGTGGACCCGACCCAGCCGATCCTCAACGTCTCCACCATGGAGCAGCTGATCTCCGGCACCGCTCGGCAGCGGCGGTTCACCTTCATTCTGTTCCAGGTGTTCGCGGCCCTGGCCCTGCTGCTGGCCGCGGCGGGGATCTACGGCGTTCTGGCCGGGAACGTGACCGAGCGCACCCTGGAGATCGGGATCCGTTCCGCTCTGGGCGCGTCACGCTCCGAAGTGCTGGGCCTGGTACTGCGGCAGGGGATGGCCCTCGCGGCCGCCGGCGTGGTGGTGGGAGGCGTCGCCTCGCTGTTGCTGGTCCGCTTCCTCGACCGCCTGCTCTATGGGGTCCGGCCCCAGGATCCGCTCACCTTCGCGGGGGTGGTGGTCGTGCTGCTGGCGGTGGCCGCCGCGGCGAGCTGGGGCCCCGCCTGGCGGGCGACCCGGGTCAGCCCGCTGGAGGCGATTCGGGGAGAGTGAGCGGTGAGACGTGAGACGGGAGACGGGAGACGGGAGACGGAAAAACCTGCCGTCCTCCCGTCCAGCAACCTCCCGTCCTACCGTCCCACCGTCCTGCCGTCCCAGACACCGAACCTCACCGCCGCCTTGCTCTCGTGTTTCACCTCGTACATCTGCGCGTCGGCCACCGCCAGCGCGGCGTCGGGGGACGCGGGTGCGGCGAGGAACGTGGTCGCGCCGATACTGAAGGTGATCGGCCAGCCGCCCTCCGTCATGGCGGCATCCAGCAGGGCCTGAAGCTTTCGCACCGCCGTTTCCGCCTGGGCCTGATCGGTGTCGGGCATCAGCACCCCGAACTCGTCACCGCCGAGCCGGGCGACCACATCCACCCGGCGGGTCGCGGCCTTGAGGGTTCCGGCCACCGCGCGGAGCACATCGTCCCCGGTGTTGTGACCCAGCCGATCGTTGATCTGCTTGAAATCGTCGAGATCCACGTAGGTGATGGTCCAGGCGCCTTCGCGCCGCCCGGCGAGATCCACCGCATTGGTGAGCGCGCCGAAGAAGGCCCGCCGGTTGGCCACCCCGGTGAGCGCGTCCTCCCGCGCCAGGCTGCGGAGATTGTCGGCCTGCCGGGCCATGAACGACACCAGGATCGCCAGCCCGGAAAAGAACATCAGCTCGACCGCGGCATTCCACACGATGAGGCCGGGCTGGGAGCGGACCGGCCGCCCGGTGACGTCTACCAGGGTCCAGAGCACGGTCGCCAGCCCGGCGGTGACC